>JAPOKD010000378.1 GCA_029977825.1 Planctomycetota bacterium
CCCATCGTGTTTCACGGTCGGTCCAAGACGCATTAATTGCTTTGTTCTGTGCCGGTCGGCAACAGTCCCAGCGTGACCAAACACGTTTCGGCTCAGTTGTGACCCCACGTCTTGGAGCGCCAAGGCGGGTTGTGATAGGAGAAGGTCGATGAATCGATCGCCTCAGGCGGTGACACAGTCCATGAGCGAATCAGGCAAATTGATCTGCGTTGGAGATCCGACCACGCTTCCCAGCGATATCGCGCGGGAAAGCGTGATTCTCGTTGATACTTCCATTGCTGTGGTCGATGCGCTGAAGGAGCCATCGATTGATGGGGTCTGGATTGCTCGAGACCAGTTGCCTCAAATCAGCGAACTGCGTGGACTTGCCCAGAGTGGGCTGATGCTGAGAGACATGCCGGAAGGTGTGGCTTTGATGGACTCGGACATGCGCGTGCTGTGGGCGAATGATCGCCTGATCGAATGGGCGGGTACCGACAATGTGCCGGTTGCAGGCAGGAATTTTTACGAGTTATTGTCAAACCCGGAAATCATGGGACCGGATTTCTGCCCGTTCCACACTGCCTTGGCCACCAGCGAGGAAAGCACCAGCACACTGCATAGTGCTGGCAATCGGTACTATCAGATTCATGCAGCGCCGATCGTGCAAAGCAATCACTCACGGCAGTTGATTGTGACCGTGAGTGACGTGACCGATGAAATCCTTCAACAGCAGAAATTAGCCGCCATTCACCAGGCGGGTCGCGAACTCGCTGATCTCCGTCCCACGGAAATTTTCATGATGGAGGTCGATGACAGAATCGATCTGCTGAAAGAAAACATACGGCATTATCTCAGTGATCTGCTGAACTTCGAGGTCATTGAAATACGATTGCTCGAACATGCAACGGGCAATCTCGTTCCGTTATTGAGCGTCGAGATCGATCAGGACGCATCGGACCGGCAACTGTTTGCACATCCCCAGGGGAACGGCATTACCGGTTACGTTGCCGCCAGCGGGATGAGTTACGTCTGTCACGACGTCGAAAATGATCCTCTCTTCATTCCGGGGACAAGCACGTCACGCAGTTCCCTGACCGCACCTCTGATTTTGCACGATCAGGTGCTTGGCACCATCAATGTCGAAAGCCCTGAACCCGCCGCCTTCACCGACAGCGATCTTCAGTTTCTGGAAATTTTCGCTCGCGACGTTGCCTTCGCACTCAATACGCTGGAGCTTCTGGTTGCGCAAAAAGCCAACACTGCCCAGCAATCGTGTGACGCTATTCACAGTGCGGTTGCAATGCCCGTGGATGAAATCCTCAATGACGCCGTGAATGTCATGGAAGGATACATAGGCCACAGTCCCGAAGTGGTCGATCGTTTGCGGCGTATTTTGCACAATGCACGGGACATCAAACAGACCATTCAACAGATTGGCCAGCGCATGACACCGCTGGAAGCAGTCCCAGCTGGGGTGCAATCACCACAACACGCCGCCCTCCGGGACAAACGCATCCTGGTGGTTGATGCTGATGAGCAGGTTCGCGAGGACGCGCATCAATTGCTGGAGCGGTACGGTTGTGTTGTTGAAACCGCTCAGAAAGGTGCGGAAGCGGTGATGATGGTTCGTAGCAGTGGCGGTTCAAGCGGCTATGACGTGATTATCAGCGACATCCGCTTACCCGACTTCAGCGGCTATCAACTCATGTTAAGGCTGGGTGACATCATCCACCGAGTACCAATGGTTCTAATGACAGGCTTTGGTTACGACCCTGGGCACTCGATCGTGAAAGCGCGGCAAAACGGGCTTCACCCAAAATGTGTGCTGTTCAAACCATTCAGGCTTGACCAGATGATCGATGTCGTAAAAACCATACTCGACCTGAATAAAAACGACCCGTTAAGGCCGACATCGGATGCTGATCGCAAATCTACATCCTGAGTGAGGTCATCACGGGAAGCTGCCTTGAGAAGCCAGCAGGAAATGCAACGGAATACAGCAAGTTCAGTTGCTTTCTTCCATGTCCTGGATGTACTGCCGCAAGCGTTCCAATTCATCGGCAGTACCTTTCAGTTTGAGCATATTCTCAACCCGCTTTAGCAACTCCACCTGATTGACTGGCTTGCTTAGAAAATCATCCGTGCCCGCCGACACAGCACGCTCGATGTCGCCCAACTCGTTCAAAGCGGTGACCATCAGGATCATGACACGACTGGTTTCGGGACTGCCTTTCAGCTTTTCACAAACCTCAAATCCGCTCAAACGCGGCATCATGACATCCAGCAAAACGAGGTCCGGATTGAATGATGCGACTTTGTCCAAGGTGTCTTGCCCATCAATCGACGTCTCGATCTCACAGTCAACATTAACGAGATAGGCCTCGAGTAATTCCCGATTTGCGTCATTGTCGTCAGCGATCAGAATTCTGTGCATTGAACGGTTTGAGGGGTACAGCGGTTGGAAGATGTCTGGGACCAGCGTTACAGAAAATCTGCAACGCTGGAAAATCAGCAAGCGGGTGCAGTCGCAACTCGTCCTGCTGGCACAGGAAAGTCTTCGCACATGTCACGCACTTCGCCACGGATCTTTTCATGCATTGCAGAGTCGTCTGAGTGGTTCAACGCCTGATGAATCCATACACCCACGCGTTTCATTTCCTCAGAGCCCATCCCGCGGGTCGTCAATGCGGGTGTTCCAATTCGGATACCCGAGGGATCCATGGGTTTACGGGTGTCAAACGGAATCATGTTCATGTTGACGGTAATCCCGCAATCATCCAACACCGCTTCGGCCTTTTTTCCTCCAAGCCCTGCTGCAGTCACGTCGACAAGCATCAGGTGATTCTCTGTCCCCCCACTCACCAGAGGCAACCCATTCGCCATCAGCGTATCGGCGAGCACCTTGGCATTATCTACGACCGCTTGTCCGTAGACCTTGAAATCATCGGCCATGGCTTCACCAAAGCAAACTGCCTTGGCCGCAACGACGTGCATGAGCGGCCCTCCCTGCGTTCCGGGGAAGACATTGCGATTGACCAGTTTGAGGTGGTCCTGCTTACAGAGGATCAGACCGCTGCGGGGTCCCCGCAGCGTTTTATGAGTCGTAGTGGTGACATAATCAGCGTACGGGACGGGGCTATTATGAACCCCAGCGGCAACCAGTCCTGAATAATGGGCCATGTCGACCAACAGTCGGGCACCGACTTCGTGGGCGATTTCAGCAAACTTGTCATGTGGAATTTCGCGAGGATAGGCACTCGCTCCGGCCACGATCAATTTTGGTTTGTGCTCTCTTGCCAATGACGCGATTTGATCGAAGTCGAGTCGATGATTTTCCGGATCAACCCCGTAGCTGTGAAAGTTGTAGAGACGACCGCTGATATTCAGCTTCATCCCATGCGTCAGGTGTCCACCCTGAGCCAAATCCAGTCCCAGGACATGATCGCCTGGTTCCAAACAACTAAGATAGACGGCGGTATTGGCCTGCGAGCCACTGTGGGGTTGCACATTGGCGGCCTCGGCACCAAAAAGCTGCCGAGCCCGCTCAAGAGCGATATTCTCGACAACATCGACGTGTTCACACCCTCCGTAATATCGGCGTCCCGGATACCCTTCGGCGTATTTATTGGTCAAAACGCTGCCAGCGGCCTGCATGATCGCCAAACTGGTGTAATTTTCGCTGGCGATCATTTCCAAGCCATCCTGCTGACGGATAGCTTCGGCTTCAATCGCGTCCCAGACTGCTGGATCTTGCTGCTGCAAAGGATTCATTCGGCCTATTCTCGACGAGTAAGGGTGGTGAACCGGGTCGGCCCGGCATCGGCACAGGTAAAAACGCCCATACAACGATTGTCGACGTCATTAGGCAGACCGTCAATGTCCGCCAAAAGATCACTTCGGAGAGCCGAACTGACCCGTTTTCCGGACACCTTCCGGCGAAACAATGCGAAGAAGTGGGAAAGAATGTTTGGAATCCACCTACTTTATCGGATAAAACGGTAAGTTGTGCTGAACTAAGCACCTCCCCCGCGCGTTGAACGTAGTAGACATCTCCAGTCCGCTCCAATTCGACTCAAAAAGCAATGCTTTTCCTTGCAACGCTTTGCTGTGACCTAACCTTTCCAAGGAACCCGATCCTTTATTCATCTCAAGTGTCCGGAATGAAATACCACTATAAACTCATTGCTCTCGCCCTCGCTTTTGCTCCCATGGCAAACGCACAGGCAGATCTAGCCCCGTTTGATAAAGTCTCCGAGGGCTACACACAACTTGCCGTCAATGACCAGAAAAATCCGAAGGGCCTCTTCACCCTCTGGAAAAAAGACAAGGATGCTCAGTTACTGGGCGAGTTGCCCAAAAACTTCATGGGCAAGAACTATTTCATTGCTCTGACTGTCAGCAGTGGTGATAAGTACGCCGGTCTGCAGTCGGGTGACTGGGTCGTTCAGTGGCGCCGCTACGGTGATCGCTTGGCCCTGATCGCTCCCAATCTGGATATCAGAGCGACGGGCGATGCTGAAAGCAAAGCATCCGTGAAGCGTTTGTTCACTGATCGTGTACTGCTGGACGTGCCTATTTTGGCGTTGGGACCAACCGGTGGCCCAGTCATCGATTTGGACTCGCTGCTGATTGGTAATGCGAGCCGCTTCTTCGGATCGTCGGTTCGTATCAGCAACAGCCGAATCACCAAGCTGGCTTCTGCAAAGGTCTTCCCTGGCAATGTTGAGATCGCTTTTGAGATTGTCGGTGGCAGCGGCCGCCTGCAAACGATCCACTACTCCTTCAGTGAAGTTCCCAGTGCAACAGCAGGGTACAAGCCTCGAAAGGCTGATGAACGAGTGGGTTACTTCACCACATCGTTCTCTGATTTGAGCAAATACGAGGATGACGACACTCGCGTTCGTTTCATCAATCGCTGGAAACTGCAAAAACGTGACCCAAGCCTTCAACTAAGCCCTCCCAAAGAACCCATCCGTTTCTACGTGGAACACACTGCACCAGTCCGCTATCGGCGATGGATCAAAGCTGGGGTTGATTACTGGAACAAGGCATTCGAAAAAGTCGGTTTGATTGACGCAATCGTGATCGAGTATCAGGACGCCCAAAGTGGTGTCCACATGGAAAAGGATCCTGAGGATGTCCGCTACAACTTCATTCGTTGGTTGAACAACGACGTGGGAACAGCGATCGGCCCAAGCCGAGTACACCCTTCCACCGGTGAAATCCTCGATGCCGACATCATTCTGACCGACGGTTGGATTCGACATTTCAATTACAACTACGAAGACCTGATGCCCAAACTGGCAATGGAAGGCATGGCGGCTGAGACGCTGGCGTGGCTTGGAAAGAACCCACGTTGGGACCCCCGCGTGCGCTTGGCTCCAGCCGAAAAAGCAAACTATCTTCGAAGTGAGTACCAGCGGCAATCACAACTGCCTCTGGCAGGTTATCAATTTGCCCAAGCAGACCCCGCCTTGCTTGGCGACGATGAGTTCGATGGCCTGTATGGACATGTCAGCCAGAAGAATGGACTGTGCATGGCCGCCAGCGGACGCAACTTGGATCTCGCTTTGGCTCGAATGGATTGGGCCCTGTCGCTGATGGCGACCGAAGAAGCCGAGAAGCAAAAGAAACGAAAGAAGAAAAAACAGGACAAAGAAAAGGAAGACGAAGGTCAGGAAGCCAAGAAAGATAGCCAGGATGCAGAAGCCGACGAAGAAAAGAAGGAAGACGAAGCCGAGGAGAAGAAGGAAGGCAGCGAGACTGTGGCCAAAAAACCCACAGCACCTGCCGATCCGATGCTCGATGGCATGCCCGAATGGTTCGTCGGTCCACTTCTCGCTGATCTGGTAGCCCACGAA
>JAPOKD010000159.1 GCA_029977825.1 Planctomycetota bacterium
AGCAATTCCGACTACGACGGCGCGACCATTGATCAGGATGACCTGACGGTGATCACCAGCAACCGCAATGGGTTTGGGTATCGCGATGACGACCACGGCAGTGGTCTTCAGTCGGCCACCGTGTTGACAGCGGACGAAAACCAACAGATCTCTTCATGGGGGATCATTGAACGCACGGAGGATCAAGACTGGTTCTCTTTTCAGACCGGCGCCGGCAACGTGACTTTGGATGTCAATGCATTTGGCCAAGACCCGAATCTCGACATCGAGGCCAAACTGCATGATGCTTCTGGCAATGTCATTGCGACCAGCAACCCGTTGAATGACACCAATGCCTCCTTTGACCTTGAGCTGGCTGCTGGCCAATACTTTCTGTCAGTTGATGGTGTTGGCCTGGATGGCCAGAACTCTGACTACGGCAGTATCGGCTTCTTTTCATTGCAAGGAGTCATCGTTGAATCCAGCACCGAGTTTGTGGTTGGCGAAGCAGGCGAGATCCTTGATTTGAATCACGAATGGCAAACAGTTCAACTTGAAAACCATTACGAAAATCCTGCCATCGTCGTTGGCCCGCTTTCATTCAACGGCAAACATGAATCAACGATCCGTATTCGCAATGTGACTTCAAACTCATTCGACGTCCGTGTACAGGAATGGAACTACCTTGATGGCTGGCACACCAACGAGACAGCAAACTACGTTGTCGTAGAATCTGGTGTGCATACACTCTCAGATGGCACCGTGATTGCGGCCGGTGTCCGTAGTACGGGTACAGCCTGGCAGTCTCTCGGTTTTGGACACGAGTTCGACACCACACCCGTCGTCTTTTCACAATCCCTGACGGAACTCGAGTCCGATGCCGTTGTGACCCGGCAGCGAGATATCACCAGTAGCGGTTTCAGCCTCCGCTTGCAGGAGGAAGAAGCATTAGGGCCACACGTCAATGAAATCGTTGGCTGGATTGCAGTTGGCGACAAAGCAAACGCTGCTGCAGACTCCCAACTGCATACGTTCGTGATGGAAAACGGCGTGAACCATCGCCGAACCCCACTTCAGTTTCCCAGCATCGACTCCGCATCACCGATCATGGTCGCCGCCATGCAAACCAGCGCAGGCATGGACACTGCCAACCTGAGAGTGACGAACCTGACCGCGGACGGCGCGCAAATATGGGTAGACGAAGAAAAATCGCGTGACAGGGAAACACGCCATGCACGAGAAATTGTCGGTGGAATCGTGCTGAGCAGCGGCAGTGTTTTGGCAACCTCATCACGCGAAGGCGATAACGACGACCAGCCACCTTCTGACAATGAAAACGCTGTGGGTGAAGCTGGATGGGTCTTGAATCTGAATCATGAATGGCAAACCATTCAATTGGCACATACCTACGAAAATCCGGCAATTGCATTCGGCCCCTTATCCTTCAACGGCAGCCACGAATCCACCATCCGTATTCGCAACGTCACGGCAAGCAGCTTTGACGTCAGGATTCAAGAGTGGAATTATCTCGATGGATGGCACACCACAGAAGAAGCGGGATTCATGGTATTTGAATCCGGTGTGCATCACCTGTCTGACGGTACGGTGGTTGAGGCCGGAGTGAATCAGAGTATGGATTCAAGCTGGCAGCAAATCCAGTTTGCCCATCAATTTGAAATCACACCCGTCGTGATTTCGCAAACCACAACCATGTCCGAACTGGACGCCGTCGTAACGCGACAACAGGACATCACCGCCTCCGGTTTCCGCATGATGCTGCAGGAAGAGGAAGCCAACGGCCAACACGACACAGAACATGCCGCATGGATTGCTATCGCCACACCCCAGACTGCGGATTCGTCAGTAGTCTCTGCCTACGCGACTGACAACTCGATCACCCATCAACGATCAACACTGTCTTTCAACTCAACCTCGAGTGCCGCGCCGGTTGTCGTTGCTGCGATGCAATCGTTTGCAGGTTCCGACACAGCAAATCTGCGGTTTGACAATTTGGGCCAGGGGTCGGTCCAAGTATGGGTCGATGAGGAACGGTCGACCGACAGAGAAACACGCCATGTTGCAG
Organism: Planctomycetota bacterium; assembly: GCA_029977825.1. Lineage (GTDB taxonomy): Bacteria > Planctomycetota > Planctomycetia > Pirellulales > Pirellulaceae > Rubripirellula. The sequence goes on from JAPOKD010000159.1 coordinate 2,063, forward strand.
AGTCAGTCGGCGTGATTGCTTTGCCCCAGGGAATCATCGTCGCGCACGATAACTCAAATGGCGGCAATGATGGCTCTGGTAGCAGCAACAGTTCTGGAAGCAACGACACAGGAAATTCAGCACCCAGCGGGATGCCCGTTCCAGCTATCAATTACATCCCAACTGATGGGACCTTGGGCGAGGCAACCTACCTTTCCCCAGGGCATGCGGATGGCGAATGCGATGATCATCACGAGCACCAGCACGAACATCACGATCACGATGAAGATGACGAACACGAACAACATGATCACGGCGGCCACGATTGCGATGGACACGAGGGTGCCGCCCATGACCCAGGCTGTTCCTGCGGACAATGCCTGGGTGTGCTTCCCGATGTGCTTTCCAACGGATTCAAAGACCAGGCGAAACGCGACAGTGGTGATACCGTCACCGATGTGACTCCGCCTCTCGATAGCGTGCCAGCACCGGGGCTGCAGCTCTCAAGTGTTCAATCTACTGCTATTTTCCCCGGCGAGGGCATCTCCGACACTCAAGAGCAGGACATACGCTCACGCGTCAGCAACTTCTCGGCACAGAACTCATTGTCGTGTGGGCGACATGAAAACACGCTGGTTGCCGACTCCCCCAAAACTGATGTGCACGGGTTGGGCATGGAACACGATTCAGAAAAACACAACTCGGAACAAGAAAGTCAACTCGAAAGTATTCTGCCCAATTTCGAGCCAATGGGCTCCGATAACCATGACGCGGCGAAAGCTATCGATTCTTTCTTTGCCCAAGCATCTGCGGACATTAGCTTTCGCAACCTTGGCTGAACGAGATTGATCTCGCGACTGCCACGCGACCATGCCACAAAACTGCGATGCATTTCGCACTCTGATCCACCCTATATCCGGACGATCATCTGAACAAACGCGATCGTCACGACGGCGTCTACGAGATGCTGTTAACAAAACTCATGAGATCAGCAAGCACCTAAAACAGATTTCCTACCACATCACGAACGATGCGTTTGCGTGACAGATCCGCTAAGATCTTGAAATCGCGTCCCCACTTCTCGCATTAACGCCGGTCGATATATCCTCATTGATGAACACACAAGTCTTTGGTTCTCTGTACTGCGTGCTTGGAATGCTTGCTACAGCAGTTTCAGCGCAATCTCCCCCCACCGAACAAGCTTCTTCCATCCCATTTACCATGGTGTCGGTCGGCGAGTCTCCCTACCCGATGGATGATCGCAAGAACCTGAGTGTCACCTGTGGCGGCGGAAAAGGTGTCCTGATCTCACCTCACTGGGTACTGACGGCCTCGCACTGCATAACGTCGCGGAAAGCAAAAGCTGGAGACGTAAAAGTGCGTTTCACCACTTCCAAACGCAAACCAGCGACCATTGGTGTTAACAAAGTGCTTAGGCACAAATCAAAGGACCTTGCGCTTCTGCGCCTGGTGCGTCCGGTCAAGCACGCCGATCGGCCCGGCGTCCTGTTACTTCGGCAGACAATCAATCGTGACGATGGAAAACTCTCAATCAAAAAGGTCGCGGGTAATGAAATCTGGCGGGACATTCCTGCCGTGGGTGGCACGGACAATTTACGTGTTCCCAAAAAAGAGGATCGGCGTGGAAAGGCGGGCAGTAGCGGGGGACCTTGGCTGATTCATTCAGACGAAGTTGGTGACGTGCTGGTAGGGATCACACACGGAGGCGGCTTCGCACCTCAAGTGGCCTATGCTGCAAAGTGGATACAGGAATCGGTATCCAAGCACAGCAAGGATCGGTTGATATGGGCCACGAAAAAGCAAACCCTAGGCCGTTGAACCCCCTATCGCCGTGTCTCTGCGGCCCAACCGGATCGGGACAGGAATCCCAACAAGTCGGCGTTCCTCAACCTCACCACAGCAGAACACAAAGACGCGTCCTATCTGTTTCCGACCATTGATTCGCCGTAAACCTTCTTTCCAGATTTGATTCAACCCATGCAACGTTCTTTTGCTTTCCTTGTTCTTGTTTCCTTGGCAATAGCCACTTCACATCTCTCTGCTGTTGAACCCATTCCGAGGCCGGCAACCGAGCAACCGAATATCATTTTAATCATGGCCGACGGTGTCAGTTGGGAAGCATTTGGATGCTATGGAGGCGAAGATTACAAGACACCCAACATCGACGCATTGGCCCAACAGGGGATACGATTTCAACACTGCTACTCAACGCCGATCTGTACCCCGAGTCGCGTCAAGCTAATGACCGGCCAATACAACTTCCGAAACTACACACATTTTGGATACCTGAACCCGAATGACAAGACCTTCGGGCACTTGCTGCAAGCAGCGGGTTACAAGACTGCGATTGCCGGAAAGTGGCAACTCAATGGACTGTACAACAACCTGCCTGGATCAAAGGACAGCATGCGTCCTCTGAAGGCAGGATTTGATGAATCCTATCTATGGCAGGTCACCAGAGGAAAACAGCTGCAAGCTGGCGGTGGCGAACGTTTTTGGAGCCCACCGTTGGAACGTAACGGCAAAATGGAAACCAGGGAGGACAATCTGGGGAAGTATGGTCCGGACCTGCTATGCAACTTCCTTTGTGACTTTATGGAAAGGCACCAAAACACACCCTTCTTCCTTTACTACCCGATGGTGCTGGTTCACGACCCTTTTGTGAAAACCCCTGACACCATTGGTGACGCGCCACGCACCCAAGCTGCTAACAGAGCCCCAAAGAGCAAGGCCGCTCAGAAAGCCAATTTTGTTTCGATGGTCGAGTACATGGATCAAATCGTTGGACGCCTGGTAGGTAAAGTGCGTGACATCAAAAAACTGCAGAACACCATTATCATTTTCACTGGAGACAATGGCACCAACACCAGAATCACGTCCAACTGGCAAGGCCAAATGATTACTGGTGGAAAAGGCGGCATGACAGATATGGGGACTCACGTACCGCTGGTCGTCGCTTGGCCAGGGACCTCACCGGCGGGCAAGGTATCGAACGATCTGGTTGAATTTACAGATTTTTACCCAACGTTCGCTCAAGCGGCAGGCATCCCCCTGGGAAAAGAAGATCCGATTGACGGTCGTAGTTTCCTGCCCCAAATTTCTGGCCAATCAGGCAATCCGAGAGACTGGATCTTGACACACTACCAGCCTTACTGGAACAAGCAGCCAGGACAGTTTGCGCGCACCCAGCACTTGAAGCTGTATCGCGACGGGCGTCTTTTCAAGTTTCCTGAAGACCTGCGAGAACAAAATGACCTAAGCAACTCGCGACAAGGCCCCAAACTCAGCAAATCAAGAAATGACCTGCAGAAGGTTCTTGATGCCAGCCCGCCAGCACCAGCAGAGGTTGGTAACAGGGACAGCAAAAATCGCCCCACTTATCCGAACTGGCGAAACCTTGTTGACCCCAATGATTGACCACCGGCATGACGGATCAGTTTGCGCGGCGATTCTTCATGAGCCGGATCATTGCATTTCCCATCGCATCACCAATAAGAAAATAGCTCTCGGCGTTACCGAACCAATGATGGCCATGACCGACGTTAGGCGACAATTCCTTGGGGCGTGCAAAGTCGGTTGTGGAAACGAAGGCAGCCGATCCTTGAGGTTGTATCTGGGTCGCAGCATTCGCCTGTGCCTCGCGAATGGCCAACATGTTCTTTCCTGCGTCAGCCCCCATGTTCCCCGTCTCACCAATCACGACAGGTAGTTCGGGCACATTGAATGCATTACGAAAATCATTGACCAGATGCACAAGGTTTTCGGCATACTCATTCCTGGCCTGTTCATCAAACATGTCGTTCCACCCCTGGAACCAGACCAAACCTGCAAGCTCAAAGTTGGCACCTTTCAGAGCGGGCATTTCATCACCGGCGTGTTGCAGCGCATGCTGGACCTGTTCCACCATTTTCAAATAGAACTCGCCCGTCTCACCAGTTGCCGCAGGTGGCCGAAAATCCTTGTGCAGACTTTTACCGCCCCAACACGTCTTGATCAGCAACACAGGATCGTCAAAGTAATCGCCTACTAAATTACCAAACTGCAACTCCGGGCCGATGTGGTGTTTTCCAGGATATACGGCAAATCCAATCCCCAGTTTCCCTGACTTCAATTCACTGGGAGTCTGATAACGCACCCAGACATCATCTCTGACTTTCCAGTTACCAGAGGCATCTTTCAGATGTGTCATCTGTGCTTTGGTTTTTCCATTTTTCATGGACCAAGCCAGAGTCCCCTTGCCACCGTTGTAGAACACGGGATGGTCCAGATCGACCACACCCTGCCCCTCCATATTTGACTGTCCAGCAAGCACGAACACTCTGACTGTTTTCTCCTCAGCCTCAACATAAGATGCATGAACCAGTAAGGGGAGCAAAACTAGAAACCGCCACATCAAATCACCTCGTGAACTTCACCGTGTCGAATTGTGTTGAATCTGGCCAAAGCCTTGCGACCGGTGTCGCCCGACGCCAAGCAGTTCATCATGATCAACCAGCCCCGCAATTACTACCAGTGCAGGCCGGATCCGAGTCTGATCACGTTTTGGCTGACCGTCTGATCCTGCTGAACTCCGTGCCCAGCATCAAGGCCAGCCTCGCATGATTCCTGTTTCCAGACTCATTGCGGCACAAACATCCCGCGTGATCAGATTCATGAATTTGCAAACACATGTCGGGAGGCTCTTTTTGGGATAGGATAAGCTTTCAGGCAGCCTGCAATCCGCTTTTTAGCCTGTGCGAAGATCAATATCACTCACCCTACACCGAGCAACGACACGTGCGTCCCATTCAATTCGTTTTTATTTGTGCAACTCTTTTCACTTGCTGCAGTGCTGTTCAAGCGAAGCAACCTCCAAACATCATTCTGATTTTTATTGATGATTTGGGGTGGAAAGACATCGGGTGCTATGGCAACGAATTCATAGAAACGCCGCGGATCGACGCATTGGCAAAAGCGGGTATCCGTTTCACTGACTTCTACGCAGCCGGTGCTGTTTGCTCTCCCACACGGTGTGCGGTCCAATCCGGACAAAATCAGGCACGGATTGGAATCACGGCACACATCCCAGGGCACTGGCGTCCCTTCGAGCGTGTGATCACCCCCCTGACAACCATGGCGCTTCCTCTGCAAACGGTGACCGTTGCCGAGGCTCTGCAGCAAAGTGGGTATTCAACGGGCTACATAGGAAAATGGCATCTCGGCTCAAGCCCCAAGTTCCTACCAGAGTCTCAGGGTTACGACTTTTCAGCTGTGATCAACGGTCCGCATCTGCCGGGTCGATACCGTGTTCAGAACGAACCGAAACTTAAACCAGAACCAGGACAATACAGAACCGACTTCGAAGCTGACTTGGCAGTAAATTTCATTGAATCGGAGAAGAAAAAGCCCTTTTTTCTGATGGTGTCTCCCTTTGCTGTGCATATCCCACTGGGTGCCATGTCGGAGAAAGTGGCCAAGTATGAGGTCAAGGCTGAGGCAACCGGCACCCGCTTACCTCACCCTGTCTATGCCGCCATGGTTGAGCATTGTGACGAGATGGTCGGCCGCATCGTTGATGCTGTGAAAAAAGCAGGCATCGAAGACAACACCATGATTGTCTTCACCTCAGACAATGGCGGTCTTTATCGTCGCTACGATTATCAAGAGGCGGCTGATGACAATGTCACAAGCATGGCCCCCCTAAAAGGGGAGAAGGGCTCGCTCCACGAGGGCGGCGTCCGCGTCCCATTGATCATCCAATACCCCCCCATGGCGACAGCCGGAAGCGTCAGTCACGAACCGACCATCAGCTATGACTTCTATCCGACATTCGTTGATCTAGCCAACGGCAAGCTTCCTGAGAATCAAGTCATTGATGGGAAGAGTCTGCTTCCAGTCCTGAAAAATCCAACAACTGCGCTGGATCGAAACGCCTTGCACTGGCACTACCCCCATTTTCACCACGATCGCCCCGCGAGCAGCATTCGGGAAAGAGACTGGAAATTAATCGAGTATCTCGATGGCAGCGGCGATCTGGAACTCTACGATCTGGCCAACGACATCGGAGAAAGCAAAAACCTCAGCAAGAGCAAACCGGGCCGTACCGCTGATCTTCGAAAAAAACTTCAAAGCTGGCGCACCGATGTGCTTGCCAGAATGCCCATCCCGAATCCCCACTACTCGCCGGAGAGAGCGCACGAGTGGTGGAGCATGCGGACGGGGCAGCGTGTTCCCAGCGAAACCAGAAAACGCTTCCCCCCCAGCGAGAAGGGTCTTTGAACCACTCGGCAACACACTTTCACTCAAAAGTGCGCAGAGAGACCAGTGACCTGGCACGACACCGATCGTGATGCCGACGGCCTTTGCGACGGTACGACTGCGCTGCAACGGGACCACTGTGCCCGATCTCGATTAGCACAACTCGAAAATTCCATTGACAATTTTTGCCAAGCCCCAAGATTCACTTTGCGGTTGCATGCCAGCTCACTCTATAATGCCGAGGGAAGTGATGCGTAGCATCTGTCAGAGCAAGGTGCGTTATACAAATCGAGTTGGGGCTTTGTGATGAGTAGCAGTTCGAGCCCACCGGATCCCATCAACGAGGGTGGCAACAGACCACCCCCATCGCCCCCCTCCAAGCAGCACCCAAAGCCGCCATCAGCTGAAGACCGATACATTTCCGGTGGTGTATCAGCAGACCCTCCCAGCCCCACTCCCTTTGCATCAGCTGAACTGATCGAAACCCCAGTATCACTGGGTGGTGTTCGCCCCAAAGAGCCACGCACGAGAGTCCTGAATTCTGGGGCCGGCTCAAATCCAAACAACCAGACGATTCATGCGAGAAAACCCTCAATCGAGGGCAGCAGTTCGATCATCGGAACGCGTCTGAAGGAAGGCCAGACTGTTGAGTTTGGTGATTATCAGTTATTGGAAGAGATTGCCCGCGGAGGCATGGGTGCTATTTTTCGTGCGCGGCAGATCAGCCTCAATCGAATTGTGGCAGTCAAAGTGATTCTGCTGGGCCAATTCGCGACGGTGAATGACGTCCGCCGTTTTCACGCCGAGGCTGAATCAGCGGCTCTTCTCCGTCACGAGGGCATCGTTCCCATCTACGCTTATGGCGAGTACGAGGGCACCCCGTACTTCTCAATGCAGTTCGTCGAAGGCACCACCCTGGCCGAACTGATCACGAGCAAGGCATTGGACTGCATAGCGGCGGCACGACTGCTGTCATCTATCGCAGAAGCCGTCGCGTACGCGCATTCCAAAGGCATCATCCATCGAGACTTGAAACCCAGCAACATTCTGATCAATAAACATGGCAAACCAATCATCACCGATTTTGGATTAGCCAAGCGAAGTGACACTGATCCGAATCTGACGGGTACTGGCCAAATCATCGGCACACCCAATTACATGTCACCCGAGCAGGCCTCGGGACTGAACCATCTGATCAGCACGCGTTCAGACATCTACTCCCTGGGTGCAATTCTGTATGCAATGTGTTCGGGCAGACCCCCTTTCGATGGG
>JAPOKD010000064.1 GCA_029977825.1 Planctomycetota bacterium
ACCTGTTCGCGAGCGCCGGACTGTACCAATGTTCTGATCCCCTGCTTCGATGGAGTCTGTGATGAAAATCACCGCACCATCGGCCATCAAGATGTGGCAACCACCTTGGTGTCGGCTGCTGGGCGGGAACATGCCCAGGCCAGTTGCACCAAATGCTGTGCATACTTCCTTGTTGGGGGGCCGAATGGTATTCATTGCCGAGAACAATGCATTACCGTTCGCCCAGCGATAGCCGCGGCCTTGAGTACTTGACACGACGCGTGTAGCTCCGAGCCAGAAAGAGGGCCGCTCCGGGTCGATGTCCGGTTGGCATGCAAGCGGGTTGTCCTGCACGACAGTTGGGCTGATGCCAGTTCGTGCGGCTGTGCGGATGTCACGGTCACCAAGATCGGTGGTGATCTCTCCACACATGATCGTGTTGGACAAACCGTCGAGAATGTCTCGGAACTTAGTGACGGAACGAGCTACAAATGTTCCTCGACCTGCAGCTCGGATCTCTTGGGCACGATAGGTGTTGGGGTTGAGTCGCGAATTAAATGGGCCCGCATCAGAAAACCTGTTGGCGTCGCCGAGGCAGGCACCATAGTTCGTTCGCCCCATGGCAGGCGGGCCAACGCCCGGATCGCTGGGACAACGAAGCGTCGGAATCTCTGTCATCCACGGCTTGTATGCGGAATTCCGAGTCGTTGTGCGGGGAGATTGATTGGTCTCATCAGTCGCAGTGGGGCCCATGGGCGGCCATGCCGGCACCCGTTGTGTCCCAATATTGCTGAGATCTTCGCTGTTTGGATTGCTGATCTTTTCCCACAGTGCCTGCTGCTCGATGAATGGAGTTAAGCCGACCAGAAAGCTGAGTGACATGTTGTTACTACGATCGGAGGCCCGGTAGTATCGGTCCCCTCCCTGTAAGTCCCCGCCAGTTCCGCCAAGCTGTTGTGGAAGTTGTTTGTAGGCCGAGTGGTAATTGTGCAGCCCCAAGCCGATCTGCTTGAAGTTATTGCTGCAACTCATTCGCCTTGCAGCCTCTCGAGCCGCCTGCACAGCGGGCAGCAGGAGACCGACCAGAACACCGATGATCGCGATAACCACCAGCAACTCGACGAGTGTGAACCCGACTCTTTGGCGCACTGAAACATTGCACATTTGAAAACCTGAATGGATGAGTAAAAAATAGAAATTCTAGAATGGTTCGCTGGAGCATCCATGCCAATCAGGAAGGAATCCCGCCTATTCGCGATCACCGCCTGACTCATAATCCTCTCGCATTTGGTCGTCTTCTTCCTGAGTCTTTATTTCCTCGGCGGTCAATTCGTTGTCAGAAGGTACTACAACCGAATTGCCTTTCGGCCCGCAACCTGTGCAGTACAAACACGACAGTAATGAACAGATGATTAATACGTTCTTCATGCAATCGCTTTCAGATGAGTGTGTGATGACAGGTTTGACTCCGTCTCGACTTGCACGGCACCGCTCTGGTGTTCCCACGCTGACCAGATGCCTGCACAGCCGGGAAGGCCAAGTTCGTGTGACCTTGCAACCTCGCACTATATTGCCAAGGGTACCCGTCGGAAAACCGGCCAGATTCAGTCGTTCTAAAAGCGGTCGGAATATCGCCCTTTCAAGTTTTTACTGGCAGCAAAGGCACCAAGCCGGAATGTTTTTCTTTCAGCTCTTGGCGTGTCGCATTGAATCATCCCACTGAGATTTTCCCTGCTAGACTGCTTGAAAGTGCATGTCTGGTCCTGGTGGGGGGGTGTGCGGCCGATGCACCTGAGACGATGCACCTGAGACTTTGGGCGGGGATCAGCTATGAATGTAGGGCTGCCAGTTGCCTTACAAATTTCTTGAATCGCAGAGACTGACGAACGAAGTCTCACTTGCTGAGTTGCAGAGAATGAGTGGCGCGTGGGCTTTCGCCTGGCACTGGTACGGGGATGCTTGTACCTCGCAGTAACTCACTTATACCCCGCAGTGACTCCATCGAGTGTTGTCAATTCTGCTTGGGGTGCGGCACACGGCATTGTTTAGCTGATCTCGTTGATAAGGCCTGTACTGTCACCAAGGCGATTGCGATCGACACCCATGGCTTTTGCAAGCGAACACCAAAGGTTCGCAATGGGGGTCCCCTCAGCGTAGCGGACATGCTGCCCTGTTTGAATTGCTCCACCACAGCGTCCCGCGATCAACGTGGGAAGATTGTTGCAGACGTGGTGTTCACCACTGCTCAAACCAGAGCCCAGCATGAAAGCGGTGTTGTCTAACAGTGTCCCATCACCTTCGCTGATGGCACCCATCTTTTTAACCAGTTGCACGAATTGTTCTACGTGAAAGCGGTCAAGCTTTTCCAGTTGTTTTCTGATCGCTTCGTTGTGTTGCCCATGAGTCCATGAGTGATGTTGAATTGGTTTGTCAAACCAGCCCTCGACATTCAGGGGAGAGCCCCAGCGTTCGGGGCCAGTCATCAAGGTTGCAACTCGCGTAAGATCGCTTTGCAAAGCGAGGATCATCAGGTCGCCCATGACCTGGATAAACTCATCCCGCCGCATTGCTTGCCAAGGCTTGATGGGCGTTTTTGGATTAAGCTTGGCAATATCATTCTGCCGTCGCCGAACTCTTGTGATCTGCTGTTCAACGGTTCTAACCGCTTCCGTGTATTCCGCAAGTTTGTGTTGATCCAACTTGCTCAGTTGTGGTTGCAGGTTTTTCGCGTCTTCCATCACAAGGTCCAATACGCTGCTGCTGTTTACATGCTCCTCTATACGGAATAGACGATTGAATACCTCTGCGGGGTCTCGCAATGATCTGGCAACATGCCCATGTCCAAACCATGAGATATTATCAAAGTAAATCGATTCTCGGTTGTCTTCGTATGGGTTGCAGCTTAACTCGAGTGACCGGAAGCTGGTTCTTAAACCAGCTTTGTCGGCAATGATTTGGTCAATGGTGCGTTTCAGCGGATAGCCAGCAGGCGACAGTTCGTCAGGGGCGGCGCTGCTAAGCCAGCATGTGCTGGCCTGTGCGTGTCCATCGGTGCCAGCAACTTTGATGCGGTCAAGATTGCTGAGTACCAGCATGTTTTCTCGCACCGATTCAATCGGCTTCAGTGTCGGACTCAAGGTGTAGTCTCTTCCGACATCCGGCATATTCCACGCACTCTGAACAACCCCATTGGGGATATAGAAAAAGGCCAGTCGTCGTGGGTGAGAAGCCTGCCTCGCTGCCTGCGCGGCTGAACTGTGCTGCATCGATTCAAGCAATGGTAAAGCCATTGCGATCCCGGATCCCCGGAGCACCGATCGTCTCGTTAATCTGTGTTTTCTCATCGGGTTGCCTGTACTGCTGATTCGTCGACGTAATAACGGAATGCTTGGCTTTGCACAATCTCTCGAATGACAGTCGTGAATTGGCCATTGGTCTCCAGTGTGCCTTGCAGGATCGTGTCGACGGTCGATTCGTCGGCCACGGTCAACTCGCGACCCAGAGCGTACGAAAGCATGTGCTCAGCGAAAGCTCGCATGAAAAGTTCAGGATGCTGAAGTAACGCATCCTTGAATTCAATAATGTTTGTGAATTTCAACTTTCCGAGTAGCTCTCCGCTGGAATCAATATCCAATCCAGATGTGTAGGACGATCGCCATCTTCCAACAGCATCGTAATTTTCCAGCACAAAGCCAAGTGGATCGATTTGCGAGTGACAGGCTGCACACTGTGCTGATTTCTGGTGCTGCGTCAGACGCTGCCTGAGTGTTAACCCTGAAGACTCTATATCTCTGTCGTCAGCCTCGATTGGGGGAACGGTGTCGGGAGGTGGTGGTGGCGGACGATTTAGAATAACTGTCGCGACCCACGCACCACGCGTGATCGGGTTTGTCCTGAGGGGAGACGAGGTCATCGTCATGGTCGCTGCCGATGTGATCACACCACCCTCTCTGCGATCGGTCAATTTGCGTCTTGTGTATTGTTGCCGGTTGGTATTGAAACGATTGCGGTTTTCGCGATCACCGAATGGTACTACATCCTCGTACCATGATTGAAGTTCGTCCGATCGGTAGGAGTAGTTGCAGTCAATCAAGAGCATGATTGATCGGTCCTCCATCACGATGCTGTCGAAAAGGAGCAGAGGTTCTACCATCATTTGCAAACCAAATTTCCACTGTTCACAACCGATGCGGGAGTAGTAACGCGGAAAACGATCGAAATCCGGGACGGCGGTCACCAGTTGATCCAGTCTTAGCCATTGTCGGGCAAAGTTCTGGGTCAGCGCATGGCACTTGGGATCAACTAACATCCTTTGAGTCTGTGCATCCAGAATTTCTGGGTCCAGTAAGGTGCCGTCGCGGGCGGTCTTCAGCAATTCTTCATCCGGAATACTGCTCCAGAGAAAAATTGACAACCGCGTTGCAATTTCATATCCGCCTAGCAGTTTACCGTCGCTAGCTGTTGCCGATTCCGCGAGGTAAACGAAGCGTGGTGACGCGAGGATGGCTGCAACCACATCCTTCATCGCCGTCCGGAAATTCTTCGTCTCGTTCTGCCTTGCCTCGAAATAGGCGTGATAGCGGTTGATGGTGGAAGCATCAATTGGAGCACGGAAAGCCCGTTCCAGTAGTCTCGAGATGCGTTCCCTCGCCACATCCAGTGTATTCTTCTGGTCTTGCTGTTCCGGCTCTGAGAACAATGAATCGGTCAAGCCACAGTAGCCATCGAATTCAGGGCTGTGGACGATTGATCGCCCAAGACGCAGTAAGCTCTCAAGAAGAATCGGCGAGACGCCCAGATCCTCACCACGGTTATTGAAGCCTGCTTCGGCCTGGAGATCGATCGCGAAAGGATTGACGCCCGTGAGGATCTGGCGTTCTACCTGGTTTTTTCCAAGTGTTCGATTGCCAACAAGAATGGCTCGCGGACTATGCCCTTTTGAAGGTTCGAAATAGGGAGCGAATGCACGTAATGTTTTTTCGGGGAGTGGGTAGATGTCGCCGCGGAGGTGCAATAAGTCCCGGACTGCGTTGTTGTATTCGTAGCGTGTCATTCGCCGCATCGCTGTCGGGGATGCAACCTGATTGGATCGTACATAGTCTGATAACATGGAGTTCAGTGTGCTGACCATCGCACTGCGTTGTTCGGTTGATGGCTGGTCCGAGCCTTCAGGTGGCATCTCATGGTCTTTCAGTTCATTCCGCGCTTGGCGAAGAAGCATTGGGTCTTGGTGCCACGCTTGGTCATCACTGGAAATCACAAAGTTGATATCGGTTTCCTCTGATTCAGCATGATGGCAATCAGTGCAAAATGTTTTTGTGAAGTTTGAAATCTCCTGCGGCGTTAGTTCCTGCTTGTGTTTTGCGCCGTTCGTATTCGTAGCGTCAGATTTCAGGTCCTGAGTTTCTTTGGTTTTGTTCTGGAACGTTGTTTTGCTTTGTGTTGGCGCGGCAGACGCAGGGTTGGTTGGTTCGGGACTTTTTCGAGTTAGCTGAAGATAGTCCAAGCCCATCAGGTATCCACGATTTTGGTACTTGCGTGCCTTTGGGTTAGCTCCGATGAGTTCGAATTCAATAATCTGCGGCCCCGATTCAAGCTTGAGGTCTTTAAGAACTACCATGGGAGCCAGTTCAACTCGGGTGCTGTAGAGATCAATCTCTTTCGTGATGGATGATTGTGGCAGAGTCATACGGAAGATGCCGTAGTCGCCAGCGAGTGTAAGTTGGATCGAAACGTCATAGATGCCGGAGCTTTCTACTTCGAACGAACTCTTCATTGAATCGCCAATCACTCCATCCCATAATAGGTGCGCATTATTGCTCCATTGAGGACCGAAGGGGGTCATGCCTTGCATGCGAGATCTGCCCTGCAGGGAAAAGTCCAGTTCTCCTTCCAGTTTTCCTGACGCAACGCGTTGCGACTGTCGACCTCGGACTTGGTGATAGTCAAAGAATTTCGTTGGACCTTGTCGAGATTCCGTTTGCTCTTCCGTTGGTGGTACTTGGTTCGCCTCGGTTCGCGGATATGCCAAACCAACCGTCAAGGCTAGGGCAAGAAGGCAGGCAAGCAACTGCGGGCGTTTGGGGTTTGCTGGCATCAGGTCGCGAGGGGTTCGATCGGAGGGGGAAGCAGAAATTCCTGGATCGGCGGGCAGTGAGTTGTCCATTTGTGGGGTGAGAAGACTCATCCTTGCAACAGCATATCATGAACAAAACAGAGTTTCGATTTAGGGAGCCCGTGGGAGCTTCAGGGGGGCACGATTGGATTCAGAAGCGAAATAAGCCGTGGTGGCCCCCGGATTCTCGTCATCTGGTGGGGTTTGGTCTGCCGGCAGAGTCGGTTGAGAGGGGGATCTTGGCTGCGTTAAGGCTGGTCCGCAGAGCTTTTGTAACCCTTACAGCTTGCCGATCGGGTTGGCTAAGCACACATTTACGGGTAGTCACAGCGGTTGATGTCCGAATTTGCTTGTGAGACTTCTGTCAACCAACTGAGCGCATATGCAAAACCGTCCGATACAAAACAGGGAGCTCATCAGGTCGGGGCTCTTTGTTCTCACTTATGGGCTAGGTTATGCGCAATTCAATTACTCTCACTGCTGTATCGCTGCTGCTGGCTGGATTTGGCATGCAGGCGAACTCTACGGTTTACGCTCAGTATTCAGCGGCTTCCTCGTACGGAATTCCAGTTCCCGGAGTCGGCACCAAAATAGATTACGTTGGTGATGATTTTGAAGCAGATGAGTGGAAGTTCGTCCACAACATGCCCAAGAGTTCCCGGGAATTGAACGATCGGAGCTATGGTCCGATGGCCTATTCCACCAACAGACGCTGGGCTGAGGGGCCTGAGCGCGGGCAGCCCGATGTGCTCAAAGTCATCCCTACTCCCAGCAATGGTCTGCCCGGCAGCACCAAAGCGTTACAGATCAGCACGCTTCGCTCAGGTATCCCCGGACGAAATACCAACGATGTGCAGCAGGACGACCTGATTCTTGGCATTGCAACGCGGATCGGTTCCACCTTGCAGGTGCGAGAAGTCCCCAGTTGTGTTGTGCGAGTGTATCTTCCTGAATCCTCACTTTGGGAAAATCGCAGTGGACCTCATTTTGGTATTCGTCTTGGAGCACGGACAACGGCTCGTAAGCCTCGGGAAGGTCTGTTTGCAGTGGGGACTGAAATGCGGAACGAGCCCTACTGGCCAGGCTTTTGGATTCACTTTCGAAGCGAGACCAGCAGAGGCGTCGAGCAGGACTCTGCTTTTCTGAAGATTCGCAGTAACTCGCGAGGAATCGATTTTAAGTCAAAGGAAATTCCACTCGAACAGTTCGGCTGGTGGACCTTTGGAATGTCGATGAGTCCTGACGGACGGATTCACTACTTTGCCAAGCCCGGCGTTGAGGACCTTACCAAAGACGATTACCTGGTTAGCCAGTTGCCTTACGGTTATCGTGCTGAGCGGTTGAACTCTTTCTTTTTCAATATCTGCAACAACAACAACGGACGTACCTGGTCGACTCCATTTGTCATTGATGACCCAGAGGTATTTGTCGTTGATTCAAGGCGCGTCGATCAATTGGTGAAGAAAAAAATCGCTTACCAGCAGCGACGTGCTCAGCGCTCGACTTCCCGCACTCGCAAGTAAGTATGGTCGTTGTGTGGGTCGGTCAGAATCGACAACGCCATTAAATTTGCTGTCACATGGCAAGTTGCCGTTTTTTCAGCGTCGCCAGGTTTTGCACTTGGCGGCGTTTTTTTTTTAGTGAGTCATCGTAGGCAAACTGCTTTATCTACCTGACTGAAACCAGGTTGTCGGATGAAAAGTTGGCCACGCAGTCTCGCTTGTTATGTAAACGCTCGCGTCAGTAGTTTTCTTGACGTTTGCTCAAACCTGTCCGAAGCGATTTTCTTCTCCTCTTCAAGGTTACCACTGTTCATGGTGCTTCGCGTGGTTGAAAATTAGCTGGACAGTCAAGACCACGTTGATCCTGTGTGAAATACATGTACGAACCACCATCTGGTTATGAGGTCGTCTCTGAAACAGGCTATCGGGGTGAGGCTGTGGAGTTGCGATTTGTACTGGAATCGCTTGGCGTCAAGTCAAAGATCACGCAGTTCCGAGGCGGTTGGTTGATTTTAGTTCCCAGTGAGCACGCGACTCGGGCGGCAGAGGAAATTGTTTCTTACCAGCGAGAGTCTGCTGAGCAGAGCTCCGAGCGGCCCGTTTTGATTCCAACCTACGGTGGGGCTCTTTTCGGGGTGAGCGTTTATGCTGGCGTCCTGATGCTGGTTGCTGTCCTGATGGGACGTTCGGTCTTCGGATTTGATTGGTGGACCGCAGGCCAAATGCAGTCGGGGCTGGTGATGGAAGGGCAGTGGTGGAGAACCGTCACGGCGTTAACTTTGCACCTTGATCCCGGGCATATCGGTTCCAACCTCGTATTCGGTTGTGTTTTTGGCCTGATGGCGGGCAGGGTACTTGGCGGGGGTGTGGCATGGTTGGTCATTGTGTTCTCAGGAGCTTTGGGAAATCTCGTCAATGCCATGCTGCAATCGGCGGACCACACTTCCATCGGTGCATCGACGGCTGTCTTTTCTGCATTGGGCGTGCTTGTGTCTCATGCTTTGAAGCCCAGGTCCGGCCCGCGTGAGAACTTCCTGAAACGTTGGAGTCCGTTGATTGGCGGGTTGGTGATTTTCGGGTTCACCGGGATCGGCGGTGAAAATACAGATGTCACGGCTCACGCGACGGGCTTGTTAGCTGGTCTCGTTCTAGGTTGGGTGGGTGCCGCGTTGCCATCTGACTGGCTCAGCAGTCGTCGCGTGCAACAGGCCAGCGGGCTCGTAGCACTGAGTCTTGTGGTGATCGCCTGGACTGTTGGCTTGGCGTTGGCCGGTTGAACTCGCCGTCGATGAGGCTGGCCATGGATGTAGCGAGGGTTTGAGGTCCTCGGGACATAATCCGACACACCAACGGTGGCAGGGCAATGGTCCGCTGCCAGAGGGGGATGCGAATCAGGCTCGTGCCATCCACAAGTCGCTTGTTGAATGCTGCGTGTGTAGTGGGGCACGCACTCTTGAGCAGAACATTTCGAGTCAGGCAGGTGGTTGGTGTGTGTTGGGAGTGTTCTGTCGTTTATGATGGCGTCGATCCTGCTGTTTCAGTGATACTGGAAAATGCTTCACTTCAAGTGTTCGTCCGAAATGAAATAGGTTTCTTTCGATGTGTGTTGTATCTTGCCGTTGCTTTTTGCCTTTGCTGTTGATGGTGTCATGCCTGTGCTACCATCGGTCTGTCCACGCTGTGGACAGACCGAATATCGTTTTGATCATGGCCGACGATATGGGTTACACGGACATCGGTTGTTATGGCAGCGAAATTGAAACACCTGTTTTGGATCGCCTGGCCGGGAATGGTCTACGCTTCACTCAGTTCTACAACACGTCACGGTGCTGCCCAACTCGGGCGTCTTTGTTGACAGGACTTTATTCGCATCAGGCGGGAATCGGTTTGATGACGGGCGATCGGGGCTACGAAGCGTACCGAGGGGATCTGAATCGCCGCTGCGTAACTTTGGCGGAATCGTTAGGACGTGCGGGATACCAGAATTACATGTCCGGTAAATGGCACGTGACGCGGCATACGGGGCCCAACGCCGACCGGTCCAACTGGCCTTTGCAGCGAGGTTTTGATCGTTTTTATGGTACCATCACCGGGGCTGGCAGCTTTTTTGACCCTGCTACCTTGTGCCGTGGGAATCAGTACATCACACCGGTCAATGACCCCGAGTATCAGCCGGAGAGTTTCTACTACACGGACGCAATCAGCGACAATGCGGCAAACTTTGTGTCTGATCATCTGAAGCAGCAGTCTGATGATCCCTTCTTTCTCTACGTGGCGTACACAAGTGCTCACTGGCCAATGCATGCGCCTCAAGAAGAGATTGAAAAGTATAAGGGTGTTTATGACAAAGGCTACGATCCGATTCGCCAGAAACGGTACGAAAAAGCAATTCAGAAAGGTGTCCTCGATAAACGCTGGCCGATGTCAGATGGAGCAGTGAGTTGGGAAGGATTCAAACACAAAGAGTGGGACATACGTTGCATGGAAGTCTACGCGGCGATGGTAGATCGTATGGATCAAGGCATTGGTAGAATTATCGACGTGTTGGAGAAGAATGGCGAGCTGGACAATACTCTGGTGATTTACCTGCAGGACAATGGGGGCTGTGCGGAAGGGTACGGGCGTGCCTCGAATGCTGACAAGAAAGAACGGTTTGACTTCAAGCCGTTTGGACCTGATGACTTGCAAACCAAAATCTGGCCACCCATGCAAACACGGGATGGTCGATGGGTCAGAACCGGCCCGGAAACAATGCCAGGTGCTGAGGACACGTTTGTCGCCTACGGCGTCGGTTGGGCAAATGCATCGAATACACCATTCCGAGGATATAAACATGATGGTTATGAGGGGGGAATCAGCACTCCGTTCGTGGTTCATTGGCCTGCGGGAATCCCAAAATCACAAAGGGGAAGTCTGGTGCATGATCCGGCTCATCTGATCGATGTCATGCCAACGTTTTTACAGGCCGCGGGAGGTGATTATCCTCGCGAATTCGCTGGCCATCAGATCCAGCCGATGGAAGGCAAGAGCCTCGTTCCTGCATTCTCCGGGAAGGGAATCCAACGCGAAGCTCCTGTTGGATTTGAACACCACGGTAACTTGGCGCTGCGGGATGGTCGGTGGAAAATTGTCTCCGCTTATCGTAGGGATCAGCCAACCCGTTGGGAATTGTTCGACATGGATGCGGACCGCACTGAGCTCAATAATCTTGCTGATAAGCATCCAGAAAAATTGAAAGAAATGGTCGGAAAGTGGCAGGCGTGGGCGGATCGCGTTGGTGTGCAGCCATGGCCATTCAAGAACAAGCCGGTGAAGTGATCCCGTAAACAGCTGACTGTTCCAGCTTCGCTAAACACAGAACCTGCAACCTGCGTTATGCACACCGGACTTGAAGATTCCCCTTGCGGGGGGGCTGTTCGTAGTGGTGTCGCAGTGCAGCCACAACACGGGTACGCTTGCAAGAGTTGCGAAATCAATATTCGCGAAATCAACATTCGTACGACGCTAAGCCAAGCATTCCAGATTACCAGGGTGATCCATGTTCCAAAGATTCAGTACCGGGTACTCACTCGCCAAGCAGAGTTGGGCAGTACTCAAGGCAGAGAAGCAACTAATCGTTTTTCCAATCTTGAGCGGTATCTGCTGCCTCATGGTAATGGCCAGTTTTGCTATTCCCTTGTTCTTGGCAGGTGGAGGTGCAGAGTTGATGGCCGACGTCGAGCAGGATGCGAAAGTGGGTGAAGAGAATCCAATGCAAAACGCGTTGTATCTTGGTGTGCTCTTTTTGTTTTACTTTGTGAATTACTTCGTTGTTGTGTTTTTCAACAGTGCCTTGGTTGCCTGTGCCATTAAGCGTTTCTATGGGGGAAAGCCGACGATTGGAGAGGGTCTCAAGGCGTCGATGAATCGCTTGCCTCAAATTGCTGGTTGGGCGCTCGTAAGCGCGTCCGTTGGCCTTGTTTTGCGGTTGATTGAAAGTCGCAGCGAGAAACTTGGTGCTATCGTTTCAAGTCTGCTAGGAATGGCGTGGGCTGCGTTAACCTACTTCGTTGTACCCGTTCTGGTTGTTGAAAAAGTTGGTCCAATAAAGGCAATCAAGCGTTCTGGAGTGATTCTCAAAGAGTCATGGGGAGAATCAATGGGGGCCCATTTTGGTATCGGCTTCATTATCTTTTTATTCATGCTGCCTGGTATTGGTCTTATCGTGGGAGGGGGATTGTTGTTGGCAACAGTTCCTGCTCTCGGCGTTGCCTTGATTGTCATTGGGGTCATCTTTTTGTTGGTCGTATCACTCGTCTCAAGTGCGGTATCAGCAATTTCGCAGGCCGCCGTCTATCTTTACGGTGCCAACGGTGAAGCTCCCGATGGCTTCGAGGCAGACAGTCTTGGTGCTGCGTTCGCACCGCGGTGATAAGACAGGTTGGTCTGGTAACGTACCGTCAGGGGATCTGCCTGATGGCGTGTTTAGATGCGGTGACTTAGGGATTGAGATATCGCGCATGCAGCACCGCGTCCATCGCAGGGAACACCCGAATCAGTTTTATCTTGCGTCGGACGAGTTCGTCGTGTCCATTGCAGAAGAAAGTACGTCATAGCTTTTGTGCATGGCGACTTTGGGGTCATAGTCAGGGCGTTTCCACACGTGAGAACTGACTTCGACGCACACGGGGCCGGCGAATTTTTCCTCACGTAAAATACGGGAAAGCAGTTTGTAGTCGATGGTGCCAGCTTCACCTGGAAGCAGAAAACGCACCCTGCCCTCTTCCTGTATCGCATCTTTAACCGCAACGCCGGCCATGACTGGAAGGGATTGTTGAAGACTGTGCTTGAGGGGAATATCCCTAAAGACGAAGTGGCTGTAGTCGTACCACATTCGCAGAAACTTTGGGTGGCCAAGTTGTGCGAGCAGCCACGCCGCTTCGGATGGACGCGACATCGCGTGTCCACGATGCGGCTTTACTGCAACGACGACCCCATGCTCCTCTGCGATGGAGACCCAGTCCGCGAGTCGGTCCACGCATTTCTGTCTGGATTCACTCCAATCTTTTCCACCAAGAACGGTCTGAATCACGGGGGGGCTATCTGGAGCAAGTTCGCGGGCTAAAACGCAGTCGTTTTTCAAACGACCAGTATCCTTCGTGTGCTGCTCGAGAGAACTGAGAGGTTGAAGATGGGACATTAACGAGCCGACCATCATTCCCCGATCCTTTATGCGGCTTCTCGCTTCGGTTCGTTGGGTCGAGGAAAGTTTTTCGGTCGCAGTGCGCGACCTTGACGCAACGTTGATTTCAATGCCATCGTATTTGTGATCTGCAATCGCTTCGATTGCTTGATTCAGCGTGTGGTTTGGTAAGCCGTAAGTACTGAAAGTTAGCGGAACCTTCTTTGCTTCGCGGGTTGTCGGGGACGCTGAGTGAGCGGCTGGAATCATTTCTGTGTTTTGCGAGCAGCAGGTGCCGGCTAGCAAGCCAATACTGGCGATCATTTTTCGTCGTGAGACTTCAGGGGATTGCATTGGTGGTCAGGAGATGTTTAGCGGCGGAAGGTAAAATCAGAGCCCAGCAACAGATAACTTATAACAATCTGACTGTCCCGTGCGGGTTCAGGGGTCCGGTGTAGTCGATCACGGCTTGCATTGGAGCAATGCTGGACGGGGGGCGTGGTAACCCGTAACCCGTGGCTTCTTTCATCCAGCGAACAAGTCAGCGTGAATTCAGTGCCGAGTATCGAAGCTATGGATTTGGCATCAAGATGCCGTCACCTTGATGCCGCGATTCAGGTGATTTGCGGGCTAGCAGCAGCTTTCTGTTGCCAAGTCAGAGAGATTTCGGTCTCGAGGGAGATGTTGTTTATGAGCGCGGTCGCGAGAGCAATGGCATGTGCACGCAGTCCGATTGGTACGGTGAACGGTATGGCGAACTTCAAGGTGGTGGGTCCGTAGATGGTCTGCACCGGTATGAGTTGCAAGATCGTTATCTGGAATTGACGCGACATTCACTTCCCGCCATCGCCCGCCTGAAAGGTTGGAGCTTGAAAGAGGATCATTGCTTCATGCGTGTGATACTTGACCAGCTGTTTCAAGACTGTTGGTATAACCATCTTGATCGACGACTTAGGGCATACAAACAACTGAACGAGGCTCAGCTTCGGCGTGCCATCTACCTCGGTAAAATCATTGAAAGCGGAGATGTGGTTACCTTGGAACGGTGGAACCGTGAAAGTCTGCGTTGGCGTAAGAAAAATCCAACGGTCAGGTGAACCAGTGGTTTTTCTACCTGTTTAGAACAACGACTGTTCATGGCGCCTTTGCTGGAATAGATTCAAATGCTTCAGGAAGCTAGATAAGGTGCAACTCGGAGAAGCTGGGAATGGGGTTACAGGCAGCGTTTGATCTCTTGCTGTCGTCAGAAGCACCGCTTGATGGGATGGACGGGCTCATCTGGCAGAGTCTTGCAGCTGGGGCGACAGGAAACAAGCATCCATGGAGCATTGGATGTTTAATGACGATCCGAAAGACTGGTGACGATAGTTTCTGCCCAAGTGGGCGAACGGTCGTGCTGCGACGATGTGATCTTGTGGCCCGTACGGTCGATTTTTATACGGATGTTCGGTCCGCCAAGGTGAATGAACTTGAACTTAGCGGGGGTGCCGTGTGTTGGCTGTTTTATGAGCCATCAACCAAAATACAACTGCGTCTGCAGGGAATTGCAACCGTGCTGAATGATAAGCGAGCGGATGCAGCGTGGGAGTCTGTTGCTTTGCAGAGTCGTTCCGCCTACCTTTCGGGGGACACGCCAGGCAAACAGGTTTTGAGCCTGCAGCCACCATGTACCGCGGATCGTTTCGTAGGGCAGTCGGAATCGGAGGCTGGGCGAGAAAATTTCAGGTTAGTCCGGACTCAGATTCAGTCCGTCGACTGGCTTTACTTGCGTCAGGGAGGACACGTTCGAGCGTCACTCGCCTACGATGGTAAAGAGAGCACAGAGGTTTCCTGGCTCGTTCCCTGATTGTGAATCGTAGTGATTGGATTTGCCTGTCTGCTTTT
Source organism: Planctomycetota bacterium (assembly GCA_029977825.1). GTDB lineage: Bacteria > Planctomycetota > Planctomycetia > Pirellulales > Pirellulaceae > Rubripirellula. Next base: position 14,642 of record JAPOKD010000064.1, read on the forward strand.
TGGAATTCTGCAAGTCTGAAAGCTGGTACACGGGCTTTCCTGTGTCCTGTTTTTCCTGGCGATGACTTATTTGGTATTCACCACGAGAATGCTAGTGTCCCACTTCCGAGTCACGAACGGCTGGCTGCTGGGTGTGGATTTCTAAAGGTAAACCTCCTGTCCCATGGTAAGGGAGGATGGACTCGTTTCTATACTACCCTCGCCCAACGTGATTCTGTGACATTTGGCTCACTGATAATTCCTCTCTCGCGTAAAATTTTTCAGTCATGTCGAACCAATCAATGCAATGGCAAGTCG
>JAPOKD010000637.1 GCA_029977825.1 Planctomycetota bacterium
ATATGAACAAGGTAGCGTTGTCGCGATTCATGATCAAAACAACAGAGAAATTGCACTCGGGCTCATCAACTATCCGTCCACGGAAGTCGATCAAATCATCGGGCAGCCAAGCGAAAACATCTCCGAAATACTCGGCCATCGTCCCTACGAGAATGTTGTTCATCGGGACAATCTGGTACTGACAAATCACCCTGAATCCTGATTTGGTGATTCATCTCATGGTTCAGGGATGGTTCATGTCGAAGAAATGTCATCGTAATGCAACAACGTCGCAGAACAGTTGCTTCCAAAAAACCAACATTGGTGTTGGGATTCGATTTGTTGCGAAAATGCTGGAACACCGCTTATGGCTTACGCCAAACCACTGGTGTTCGCCGTCTCGGATAAAGCTCACGACATAGAGGGCACTTGGTGCCATCACAACCACGCGCAGTGCAGTGCTCACGTCCATAGAAGATGATTTGCAAATGCAAATCATTCCAATCGGACTTCGGAAAAAGCTTTTTAAGATCCTTTTCGGTCTGCAACACATTTTTCCCACTGGAAAGCCCCCATCTTTGCGCCAAACGATGAATGTGCGTGTCAACGGGAAATGCGGGGACTCCAAAAGCCTGCGCCATGACCACACTCGCTGTCTTGTGTCCAACCCCAGGCAAACTCTCGAGCCCTTCAAACGACCGTGGAACTTCTCCCTCAAATTCTTCCAGCACAATCTCAGCCAGACCTGCCAGACTCTTTGCCTTCTGCTTGGACAGGCCAAGTGGCCGAATGATTGATAGAATCTTCTGTTCGCCCAACCGACGCATTGAATGTGGGTCCGGGGCGAGTCTAAATAATTCGGGAGTGACTTCATTCACCTTCTTATCCGTACACTGCGCACTCAACAGGACGGCAACCAATAACGTGAATTCATCTCTATGATCCAAGGGAACAGGCGGGTCAGGGTACAATGCACCCAAACGTTCCCGCACCACTTCTGCTCGTTCCTGTTTTTTCATTCGCTCACTGATCTCCGTATTTCCAGTCGATGCACAAATATAACCTGCCAACCGCGACACACACTATGAACCAAAGAAAAAGGGGGCGTGTATCAGGATGGTTGGCAACGTTTTTCTTCGTACTTGCATCGCACCATTTATGTCACCCGGGTGTTTTATTAGGCGACGAGCCCCAGGCAACCACATTTCCTGAAAAACCACTGCGGACCAATCAAGTCACTGTTGTCATAAAGGAAGCCAATCTCAGCATCACCACAAAGGGCAATGATCCCTTCATCACATGGGAGTTGAGCACGCCATTGCTACTCAGTGAACCGGTCTTGTCTTTTGAGTACTTTTGCCCTGACGGTATCGAGAATGTCTCTCTTTTTCTCGGGCCACCGATCACCTCCACAATGCAATTGAGCTTGCCCAATCTTGAGATCGCAGAAGGATGGCGAGAATATAAAGTTCCTCTGAAGCAATCCAACGGACAGAAACTACCCAGCGAGATCACGCAAGTCAGACTGGATCTCGGTACCCGACCCGATCGGAAAATTTCAATCCGTAACATCAAAATACGTCCACCCACTCAACAAGAACGTGATCTTGCTGCAGATCGACTCAGAAGGGAGACGCAAAAGAAAATATCCGCCAAAGCGATTCGCGAATACACCACAGCAACATTCCCATCAACCTTCACTACGGTACGAGTTGAGAAAGACACCATCACGCTGAAGGGGCAGATTTCACAGGCAGCACTTGACACTCAGGAAGCATCGTTTCAGCTCGTCGAGTTTGCTGCAGATGTCCAAATCAATGAAAAAGGAACAACGCTACCAGCGCCGCTGAAGTTAAACGAGAATCAGTTTTCCCTGATTCTGCCAAGAATGGTTGGCACCCGTGACCGGCTTTTTAGCGGCTGGCGAATCAAGGCCATGAGACCAAACGGAAGCAAGCATGCTTTTCTTTCCGCACGTCACTATGCCACTGAATTCAAGACTACCGAGCTAATCGCAACTGCCCCATTGCGTCCCGAAAATCAGAAGGGGCTCAGCGGTTTCAGTACTCGGGGCCCAAAATCGGATCTTCTTGAACTAGGCATCAAAGCCGTAACCATCAACCTGGTGCTGAATCGCTTTATCAGCGACTCCGACGGCCCGGGGCGAGAATTAATTCCCGCGCCCGGTGCACCAGTCTATTTCAAGAATTCTGCATTTCTTGCCTTAGACCAGCTCATAGAGTACTGCAGGCAACACAATATCATTGTGACAGCAATTGTTCTCATTCCCAGAACGAAGAGAAGTGAGGCACATGCCATACTGCAGCATCCGGAGGCTGAGAGTGGGGTGTATACCATGCCTAACCTGAGCACTTCGCGCGGCACCAGTATCTATGGCTATTTGCTAAGTCGTATCGCCAAGCGTTACAGCAATCCACATCAAGCACCAGGAGTAATCACGAATTGGATTGCCCACAATGAAGTTGATTATCACCCGGTCTGGACCAACATGGGGAAGCAGCCCGACGAGATCTATCTGGAAACCTATTACCGTTCCATGCGAATGATCTACAATTCGACACGAGTATTTAATCCGAATGCGCGGGTGTTCATTTCGCTAACGCACAACTGGAATGTCACGAATCCTAAGCGCTGGGAACAGCTCTCTCCAAAACACACGTTACTTGCCCTGCAACGCTACTCGATTCAGGAAGGTGACTTTGCGTGGGGAGTTGCCTATCACCCCTACCCACAAAGCCTCTTTGCAAAAACAGCGTGGGAAGACACGAACATCACAAACGGCTTTGATAGCCCTTTGATCACCATACAAAATCTGCATGTACTGGGTGATTTCCTGAATCAGAGCTCTATGAAACAGAGTGACGGCAGCAGAAGAGGCGTGCTGCTGAGTGAGCAAGGATTCCACACTCCGACCTACGAACAAGCAGATCAAAACAGACAAGCGGGTTCACTGAATTATGCGATGCAAAAAATACGCAACCTTCCATGGATCGAGTCGTTTCATTACCACCGATGGGTGGATCACCCCGATGAGGGAGGCCTGAAACTCGGTCTGCGAACACTACCAACGCAAGAACACCCTCATGGTGAACGCAAGCGTGCCTGGTCAGTCTATCAGGCGATCAACACTGTTAAGGAAGAAAGAGCAACATCTGGCCTGCCAAAACCGTAGCAATCTTCTGATCAAGCCACCAAACCACTACCAGACTTGCCAACCGGTGCCGGCCTCAACACTTTCCAAACATCTTTGGATGAACCGCACACCATCCGCGCCATCGTTGACAGAAGGATACAGGGCGGGTTGTGGACCGAATCCCTCACCACGCATGATCCGTCGCATATCGGCAAAAGCATCACGATACACATTCGCAAAAGCCTCAAAGAAAGCTTCGGGGTGCCCACCTGGCAGACGGCAAGCTGCTATCGCTGTAGGCAGAGTGTAATCAGCGTTTGGATTTCTTTCGTATATCCTTGTCGGCTGCCCCAGAGCACGAATTACAAGTTGGTTGGGTTCCTCCTGACGCCATGACAATGACGCTTTGGTACCATCCACTTCGATTGACAGGTCATTTAAACGCCCATGTGATACCTGACTCCAGGTGATCATGCCAGTCGCACCCTGGCTGAACTGTAGCATGGCATGACCATAATCATCCAACTCATGGTGTGATGAATATGACTGCATGTGACTCAGTACTTTCGACGGCGTCATTCCTGTGATGAACTGTAGCAAATGAAAGGCATGTGTACCCACATCGCCAAGTGACCCTGCACGTCCGTTCTTATTTGGATCTGACTTCCATGCACCACGAGAGGGAATCTCGTCTGGCTCCATTCCATGCATCCAGCCTTGAACATACTTGGCTCGGATGGCAAGCAAATCTCCCAATTCTCCGTTGGCGATCAACTCGCGTGCTTGACGCACGAGTGGATACCCCGAGTAATTGTGAGTCAGTGCAAACACGCAGTTGGCCTTTCGCACGGC
>JAPOKD010000758.1 GCA_029977825.1 Planctomycetota bacterium
ATGGACATCTAATCGCCGCCGCCGAAGAATACGGCGTTGAACTGGCAAATCCCAGCTTTGTGGAATACGCTCACCTTTTTCCATCAACAGCATCGAACCTGTGGTGTCGTTATCCGAGTTTCCCGGGGATCACTTCGACTCCGAAAACATGGCACCGGAAGACGCTTTCGAAAGCCATCCAAATTGGCACAAAAACGTTGTACTCGACTGGATTGCGGCAGTATCCATTTCGCGTGATACGTATCCGAGGTGAAGAGTCCTGCGATCTGGCCGGTGAGGAATTTGCAGCAGCGGTACGCGGTAACCGGCATATCCTCGTATCAGGCTGGCTTTTCCGAAGTGAAGATTTGTTCCAGAAACATGCGCCGGTGGTACGTCGGCATTTTGCCTTACCAGAAACCAACCAGACTTCGGTAGATCGATTGATCGGGGGCTTACGGAATGATGCAGATATCGTCGTCGGTATCCACATCAGACATGGCGATTACGCGACCTTCATGGATGGTCGTTACTTTTACTCGCTTGAGCAATACGCATCCGTAATGCGGCGAATTGTTGACCAACTTCCCAACCAACGCATCAAGTTTCTGGTCTGCAGCAACGCACACTACGTTCCAGGTGTATTTGATGGGTTGGACGTGACACAAGGCACGGGACACATCACGGAAGACATGTACGCGTTGGCAGAGACCGACATGATTTTCGGCCCTCCGAGCACCTACACAGGTTGGGCATCTTTTTACGGTGACCGTCCCGTTACTTTTCTGGAAAGCGCCGAGGAGCCTTTTGACGCACAGGCACTACTCAGATACACAACCGCAGCAGCTTGATCGCAACTCGCATGTGCCTCAGAGTACTTTGTAATACGCAAAGGCAAAGCCGATGATTGTTTAGCAAAGTCCCGGAAACCTGCATACTGCCGTTCGACTATCGTGTATCCTGCCCGGGTTCTCGTGTGCAACTTTGCCAAAGAAGCCTGACCGTTGATAAGCATTCGTTATCGCCTCGGTCACTGGCACGCTCCCCTCTTTAACTGACAGACAGGATCATGCCCAAAACGTGCCTGCTAACCGTTTTCTTAATCATACTGATTCAGGTCCAGGCATCGTTGTCAAACTGTTGGGGACAACCGGCGACGCAAGAAAAACAAACCAGCCAGCTTGCTGACCTGAGCGGCCTGGCATGGCTGGGCGGGGATAAGTTCATCGCTGTACACGATGCCAAAACGGATGACGCGGAGATGAGCAAACCGCGACTCGCGGAACTGAAGCTCCCAACAGACCTGCATGGAATTCACCACACAGACCGTCGCTTGGCATTCAAAGGAACGATTCCCAATGATCTTGAGAGCATCGCCAAAATACCGGGTTCAGATGAATTCCTGTTGGTTGAAAGCGGCGACAGCATGCAAGATCCAACCGTCCAGCGGATATTCAGAGCAAAGTTGATAAACAATCGACTGGAAATTGTGAGCCAAACCCAATGGCCGGTGAAAGTCACAAACGTTGAAGCCACTGCTGTCGCGAAACTTGGCAACACCTTCGTCTTTGTCTTCGCCGAACGTGCAGACAACAAACCATCAACAGAATTGTCGTGGATTGCACTGAATCCTGACACCATGAAATTTGCCAAACACGTCGATCGCATCACATTTAAATCCCCCGACGCAGATCGGTTCAATCGAGTCATTGTTGGGCTTGATATAGACCGCAACGGGATCATTTACAGCGTCTCCGCATTTGATGCTGAGTCAGCCGGCCTGCCAAATCCAGACAACGGCCCTTATGCATCCGGTGTTTACGAAATTGGCACGATCAAATTGAAAGACAACGCACCGATCGTCGACCTTTACCCCGAACCCACTGAACGGGCATTGGTCGATGGTTTCAAAATCGAATCGATCGCTGTTCGAAACGTAAACGGCAGCAAGCGGCCCCAGATCTTCATCGGAACCGATGATGAGAATTACGGCGGCGTCCTGCGACAACTTGCCCAATAAATCTTCCGGCGTTCGCGACCTTGTATTACATGCCTGAAATGGCTCACACCGAGTCGAAAGTCGCGAGGCCCCCAACCGCCCCGCTCGTCGGTCGAGAAAATCCGACTAGATCGGCGAAGAGTTGTGTCTTAAACGTCCAAGTACCACCAACAGACCACTGCCGACGACCGCGCTACACCCCATCGCAACAACATTGAACAAGATAAAGTCATCCCACAGGCCGCGATTTCCGACCGTCCATCCAAATGCAAATGCTAACCATAGAGAGAAGTTTTCCAATTGAAAAAACAAATGTGTTAGCTTCCCTTTCGCACGGTGGTTCAGATAGACAAGAAATAAAGCCAAACCGATCAGGATGAAGAGCGCCGCCAAAGCCTCCCAGTGAATCCCTGCAACACTTGCAAATTGCCTACACAGACGCGACAGGCCCCCTACCGCAAGAGCAGCAACAACACAGACCGCGGGCAAGGCGGCACGACCATTGCTGTGACGGGCGTCTGCTCCAAGCGACTGATCATCCCATTCCAGTGTTAAAGGCGGTTGATACGGATTTCTGTTTAAGTCACTCGAGCCTGAATAAACTTCGTCGACGGTACTCTGGTCACTTCGCTTAACATAACTCTGCAAAACAAAGACCAAGGCGACCATCACTAACACACCCAGACCAAGCAACACTGGAATCAAATAACTGAAACTGGCACCCATCCTGGAACCTTCTCTTATGTTCGCGTATTAATATGCCCAAACTTACAAGGACCGAAAAATTACACAGGAACTGACCACGCAACAGGCATTCACCGAACGCTCATCCTGCTACAGCCACAACTGCTCGTAAGCGTTCCCAGCCTATTTGCGGCACTCCCGATCCAGCAGACTTTCCCCACCACAATCACCAGTTCATCCAAGAAATACAGCAGTCCAAAATTAGTCTACTAAATACGCTTCTTGCTTCAGTTGCCTTCTGAAAAACCCATCTGCTGTTTCCAACATTTCGTTAAACCACTGTTGCTGATTTAGAAAGCCATGTGGTGCGTCCTTCACAATCGTCAGCCCCGTCGACACGCCCAACTTATCTGCATGCTGCCGAAATGAATCGGCATGGGTACTGAGGTCATCTTTTTCACCCGCGATGAACCAGCATGGCGGGGCAGCTTGATCGAGATGAGCCAACGGTGAAGCCAGTCTGTAAGTCGCTGGGCGATCACTCTGCGTCCCACCAAGGAATTTTCGCCAAATACCACCACGATCTGCGCTGGCAGAGATTTCTCGTGTTCGCTGAGAGAGCAAATCAGTCTGCGCGCCCATCGGCACTGCTGCCTGGATCGCGCTACTGATCCCCGCGTTACCACCGTTGCCCTCGAGTTGCTGTACTCCGTCAGAGGTAGCTAACAGAGCAACCAAGTGGCCACCCGCTGACAAACCGATCGCGCCAATCTGGTCAGCATTG
>JAPOKD010000729.1 GCA_029977825.1 Planctomycetota bacterium
GCTCTTTGTGCACGCCGTAGTGCTGTTCAGCCAGCTCACGGCTTGGGGTGAGCTGCTTGAGGCCCACCAGCTTGAATCCCTTGCGCTCAAAGCGACCCAAGATCTCGCCCACAAGACCGCGTTGAACGCCGTCGGGCTTGATAGCAATAAAAGAGCGTTCGGCAGCCATAGAATTGAAAAAACCGTCGTCATCGTCAACGCCAGGTGCCCTAATTGGCAAGCACAAAACTGGCAATGGGGTTGAAGCTCCTTAGATTCCCCCCATCTGATCAATGTCCGTTCCCATGGTGCTCGCCGACTCCATCACCTGGACGGGGAGCGATAGCGCCCAGCTTTATGGGCTGGAACGCTGGGGTGATCCTTACTTCTCGATCAACCCACGCGGGCATGTGAGCGTGCAACCACGGGGAGACCGTGGCGGAAGTTTGGATCTGATGGAACTGGTGGCGGGCCTACAGGACCGCAGCCTCGGACTGCCTTTACTGATTCGCTTCGACGACATTCTCGAAGACAGATTGGAGCGCCTGCACGCTGCATTTGAACGGGCAATTACCCGCTACGACTACGAGGGGCGCTACCAAGGCGTCTTTCCGGTGAAGTGCAACCAACAGCGTCACGTGGTGGAAGAGCTGGTGACCTGCGGAAGGCGCTGGCATTTCGGCCTAGAGGCAGGCAGCAAAGCCGAACTCCTGATCGCCCTCTCTTTGATGGATGATCCTGAAGCTCTTCTGATCTGCAACGGCTACAAAGATCAGCGCTACATCGAAACAGCCATTTTGGCCAGACGGCTTGGCAGAAGGCCCGTTGTGGTGATCGAACAACCCGACGAAGTGCAGCGCATCATCGATGCCAGCCAGGAGCTTGGAGCCGCACCGCTGATCGGCATTCGTGCACGACTCTCCAGCCGAAGCACAGGACGTTGGGGTAGCTCCGTGGGGGACAAGGCGAAATTTGGGCTACCCGCTCCCGAAATCATCAGCGCCGTTGAGGCCCTGCGCGACGCCAACCTGCTCAGCGAGCTACGCCTTCTGCATTTCCATGTCGGCAGCCAAATCAACGACATCGCCGTCGTGAAAGATGCCTTGCAGGAGGCCTCTCGTCTGTACGTGGAGCTTCATGCCCTTGGGGCCCCGATGGGCTACATGGATGTGGGCGGTGGTCTTGGGATCGACTACGACGGCAGTCGCACCGCCACGGCAGCCTCAACCAACTACTCCCTGCAGAACTACGCCAACGACGTTGTCGCAACGGTGAAAGAGGGGTGCGAGCCCAAAAATGTTCCCGTACCAACGCTCGTTAGCGAAAGCGGCCGAGCGATTGCAAGCCATTTCTCAGTGCTGGTGTTCAACGTTCTGGGTAGCGGTGGGCTGCAACAACCGGTACCGCCGGTTGAACAGGATGAACCGCTGATCGTTCGCAACTTGCGCGAAACCTTTCAAGGCATCGAAGCCTTACCCACCGACACTCCTGTTGACCCATCTCGCCTACAGGAAGCCTGGAACGATGCGCTCAAGTTCAAAGAAGACGCTTTAGCGGCATTCCGGCTCGGCTATCTGAGCTTGAAAGAACGGAGCATGGCGGAACAACTCACCTGGGCGTGTGCCAGAGCATTGCTCGACCGTTTATCTGATGACACAAAACTGCCAGACGACCTCATAACACTTCCAGCTGTCTTGGCGGAAACCTATTACGCCAACCTGTCGATCTTCCGCTCTGCTCCAGACACCTGGGCGATCCAGCAACTCTTTCCCTTGATGCCGCTGCATCGTCTCAACGAAAAGCCCACAAGACTTGGCCATTTCGCCGATTTGACGTGCGACTCCGATGGCAAGCTCAACCGATTCATCAACGACGGCCAGCACAAGCCTCTGCTGGAACTACATCCACTGAAGCCAAATGAGCCCTATCTGATCGGAATGTTTCTCGGTGGTGCGTATCAAGAAGTAATGGGCAACTTGCATAACCTGTTCGGAAGCACCGATTCCGCTCATATCCGCCTAGCCCCAGGCGGTGACTACCAAGTGGACCACGTCGTTCGTGGCGACACCAACTCCGAGGTGCTGGAAATGATGGAGCATGACCCTAATTTGCTTTTAGAACGCCTCTGCGTTGCCAGTGAAAAAGCGATTAGTAGCGGCAAGTTACGCATCAACGAAGCAAGAATACTAATGGACCATCTAGAAAACAGCTTGAATCAAAGTACATATTTGAATAACTAAGCAAAATCTTTAAACAGCACAGAGCACGCAAGGCATTACTTGCGATAGTTTGAAGTCAATGGATCAAACGTTAATCAGCAAAAGGCCATTCGAAAGGATTAAAAACAAACAACAAGAAGCCACTAGGCAACAGAGAAGAGCAATTGAAGCCTTATCCGCAAATCATTAACCATAAGAACATACTAATGGCTATATGTTAGACACACAACCGAGAATATCAGAAGCTGAGCAATAGGAAAACCCAAGTAAGCTTACAAGACAGATGCAAAATTTGATCCAGAGTAAGCGAAAAGCGAAAACGTATTTTTGCCCAATCAATGATGGCATGAAGCAACGTCTCCAGCAGGCCAAGAATAGGAATCCCCGTCAGGAGTGCAACAGCAAAGCCATGAGTAGCAGCATGAGCTCCTAGCCACCATCCCCAACAGAGCGTGAGATCGCGTCCAGGTGACTTCTCAACGGCCATTCTGTCGCTTTGCAACACAAAATCACACACAAAATGGGCTAAACACAACAGGATTAGAAGATTGAGTGATTCGATGATCAATAAAAGGCAAAGGGACTATGGCGGAGAAGAGCGCAATCAAAGATTCAGCATGGAGAGCCTGAATTCCCAACTAAGACGCTAGGGATCAGAAGCCAAAAGGACTCACATACAAAGCACGTCACAATAAGGGAGGAGGGAGGGATGGGCAACGGCACAAGGAAGAGAAACCAATAAAACTGTACAGACTAAAACAAAGACACGCAGGTGAATTTCGCACTAAATAGAAGTAGCGCCGCGCTCATCCAGAGTGTGGTTGAGCTGAATGAGACCAGGGATGACAATGGAAGTCCTTGAACAATGCAGCGCACACTCGATCAGTGCAAGGATCAAAACATACCGAGAGAAAGTCTTTGCAAAATCACATAAAAAACCAATAGAATCGAAGCTTAAAGCAACTAAATAAAACACTTTTCAGCAAGATTTATTAAACTCAATCCACGAAGAATCAATAAGGTCAGCAGAGATCGTGTTCTAGAGTAGACTAAGGAAAAATTAGAAATACCAGCTAATTGCGTTGCAAGCATGAAAAAAACAAAAAAAAGGATAAAGCGCTGGCTTAAAAGATCAATACCCTATGGAGTCAGTGTAATCATATTGGGCTGCTTTGTAATCAGTCCCGTCGCAGAAGACCTCAATTTACTGATCTATGACTTAGTGACCTCGTCCCAAGAGCAAGAGGAGACAAGCAGCACTGGCAAGGATTTGCAAGTTTCAGTAATTGGGATAGGTGAACAAGATATTGCTCGTTATGGTTGGCCGATAACAGACGATCATCTTTGCAAGGCAATTGATAAACTTAA
>JAPOKD010000426.1 GCA_029977825.1 Planctomycetota bacterium
AGCCGGGAAAATCCGCATCGGCTCCAGACGGGGGTCAACACCTTGAAACTTTTCGTAAATCTCGAGAATGCCTCCGAGCTTGCGATCCAGTTCAGCCTTGGGAATGTGGGTGAGGTCCAGATAAACACTCATACGATCCTTATCGATGCTCAACCCATCATTGACGCAGATGTCGAAGATCTCACGGGTCGCAATATCCCTTGGTACCAGGTTCCCATATTCCGGATACCGCTCTTCAAGGAAGTAATAACGCTCACCCTCGGGAATGTCTCGCGGCGTTCGGACGTCCTGCGGTTGCTTCGGAACCCAAACGCGCCCGCCCTCTCCTCTTGCCGACTCGCTCATCAGTCGCAGTTTGTCGCTTCCCGGAATCGCTGTGGGGTGAACTTGGATGAATTCTCCATTGCCATACTTGGCTCCGGCCTGAAAACATCGACTGGAGGCACTGCCGGTGCAGAAAACGCTCATCGTGCTTCGTCCGTAGACCAGACCACAACCGCCGGTTGCGACAACGACGGCGTCTGCCGGAAAGGCCCGCATCTCCATTGAAACCATGTCCTGTGCGACTACTCCCCGGCAACGCCCCGATTCATCCAGCATTGGCCCCAGAAAATCCCAGAACTCGTATTTGTTTACGCGGCCCAGGCTTTCCTGCCTGCGAACCTGTTCGTCCAAGGCGTAAAGCAGTTGCTGGCCGGTCGTCGCACCCGCGAATGCGGTACGCTTGTAGAGTGTTCCACCAAAGCGTCGCCGATCAATGAAACCTTCTCCTGTTCGGTTAAATGGCACGCCGAGGCGGTCCATCAAATCGATGACTTTCGGAGCCCAATATGCCATTTCCTTGACGGGAGGCTGGTGATTCAGGAAGTCACCTCCGTACACGGTATCGTCAAAGTGTTTCCACTCGTCATCGCCCAGTTGTCGTGTTTGATCGTTACAGCTATTGATTCCGCCCTGAGCGCAGACACTGTGCGAGCGTTTGACGGGCGTCAAACTGAGCAAATCGACCTGCACTCCCAATTCGGCTAGCTTCATCGTCGAAGAGAGACCTGCCAAACCACCACCAATGACTACGACGCGATGCTGTGCCATGACTATTACCGTTGTTGTCTCTGTAATTTCTTTCTAGGTGAATCGACTTTGTGAGAAGACGACTTATTACGAATCATTCAGCACTTTGACGCTCACGGGCAGCGACTTCAGCTGTTTCTTCAATCGGTTCGGAACGTTTTTCAACGTTGGGGGTAACCATCCCCGACTCTACGGCTGCGTCATACATCCGATTCTCGATCCCCTGCATCTCAACCGTCTTCTCCTGGTTCGGGGAAACAGCTGCCCACCAGGCACTGACTCCCAGCACCGCCAGACCACAGCCGATGACCGTACACAGCTTTGAGGCTCGAGCCTGTGCATTCGGAGAGATCCAAAGTCCCCACGTGATACCCGACGTCCATAGGCCATTCGCCAAATGGTAGACACAGGCCAATACGCCAACCAGATAAAAAGCGGGCCAGATGAAGCCTCCTCCCTCATGCATCGCCTGTACAAGCGAACTTGCTGCATTGAAGGGTCGGAAGGCACCAAATCCAAGTGGCCGGATGATTGCCTCCCAAGCGGGAATATGAAACCATCCATGCAAGTGAAGGATATGGAAAAACAGGTAAACCAAAGCAATGAAGCCAGTCCAACGTTGCCAGGTGTACCTTTTATTGCTTCTGAAACGGTATTGGCTACTGTTGGATTTTCCCGACTTTGCGATCCAGACACCGATCACGGCATGAAAAATCAAGGGTGTGAAAATCAACCCCCATTCGATTAACGGCAGCAATTTTCCCGGACTGTGGATGAGGAACACCGCCCGCTGGAACGTTTCGGTCCCGTTGAGCAAACTCGCGTTGGTTGCGAGATGCACCACCATGTACAAGCCCAGAGGAACGATGCCCAGCAGGGAATGGACCCGCCGGATGAGAAACTCATGGCGGAGAAAAAAGTTGGTTTCGGAGGTCGCTTGCGCGCTCATCTCAGGGTGCTCACGGGGTATGAATCCACTACCATGCAACCGCTAAAAAACCATACAAACAACGATCCGGCACGCCCGGAGACCTTTTCCCAGCTCCAAACTCGTCGTCAGAAGTCGGGAAAAGACGTTTAGAACGATTGCGTGGGACAGACCGCCGGAGAGTAACTTCAACCGATCGGCCCGCTGCAGATGGTAGCGTAATGCATAACTGCGGTGTGGGAAGATACCGTCAGGCAGAAGCTCAGATTATGTAACCCAGACCCCCAGACGGATTCCCCGTCGAGAGATTGCAACCAGGAACTGCGGCAATGAATATCTGGATCCTCGTCCTGCTAGCGGTAGCGGTCGTCCTCGTCAGCATTCTAGTATTCCGTCTACATGCCTTTCTGACCCTGCTGCTAGCCGGGCTGCTGGTGGCAGCTTTAACGGGTAGCGAAGCGATCAAAAACTACACTGACGGGCAGGTTGCCGACGACAAAATGACGTTGTCAGAAGCCCAAAAACTGCAAACCAACTCCGCTCTGATCACCGCGCCTGGCAGACTTACCGCGGCGTTTGGCCACACCGTTGGCAAAATCGGCATCCTGATCGCGTTGGCAAGCATCATTGGACAATGCTTACTCGAATCAAAAGCGGCAGCGGTGATCGTCGACCGCCTGCTGAAACTCACGGGGCCCAAGCGGGCACCCGAGGCACTCGCTGCCAGTTCATTTCTGCTCGGAATCCCGGTGTTTTTTGACACCGTCTTTTATCTCATGGTGCCGCTAGCCCGTTCACTGCGGGAGCGTGTGGGCAAAAACTATGTGCTTTTTATTCTGGCAATTCTGGCAGGAGGCTCGATCGCCCACTCGCTGGTTCCCCCCACGCCCGGACCGCTGCTGGTAGCAGAGCAATTCGAAGACGTCAGCATTGCAAACATGATGATAGCAGGGCTCGCGATTGGTGCCTGCAGCAGCGTGATCTCACTTCTCGTCGCGAGAGTGATCAATCGCTGCGTCGAAGTTCCATTGCGGTTCGAGGAAACGGAGACCGCGACAGCAACAAAAGCTGATAGCGTCGCCCAATCATCGATCGAATCGGGATCCAGTCACGACTCCACTGCTGAAATTCATTCCTCAAAATCAGGCGACTCACCTCCGCTCATTCACGCTCTGCTACCCATCACGGTCCCAGTCGTTTTGATCGCAATAGGCTCGTTGACGAAATACTTGAGCCAACAAAATGGTTCCGATATCGAACCACCGGTGTGGACTGACATTTTAACCGGGCTGGGTGACAAAAACATTGCTCTGAGTATCGGCGTCGTGCTTGCTTTGTCGTTGCGCACGTACTGTTCGACAGAATTGCGTGCCACCTTGGTTACACGCTCCTTGGCATCCGCAGGCAACATCATTTTGATCACGGCTGCCGGGGGTGCATTCGGTGTGATGCTAAAACAGGCCGGAATCGGTCCCGCCGTTGAATCACTGACCGGCGCAGTTCCAGCTTTACTGTTGCTACCTCTGGCATTTGCGGTGACCGCCGCGGTGCGGACACTGCAAGGGTCAGCGACAGTAGCCATGATCACCGCTGCCGGTATTCTGCAAGGTTTTGCGAGTGCCGAGTCACTGCCCTTTCATCCGGTTTACATTGCTATGGCGATCGGTGCGGGTAGTAAACCAATTTCCTGGATGACGGATAGTGCTTTCTGGGTCATCACGAAAATGAGCGGTATGACCGAGTCTGAGGGTCTACGCGTGATTTCACCGATGAGTATCGCAATGGGTTTTTCTGCTCTTTTCTTTACAATGCTGTTCGCGTGGATCTATCCGGCGGCTTGAAAAGTTGTGGCCACTGCCTGACGATATGTTCACGGAATGTTTGACAGGATCTCCAGCGAAAGCCGAAAATGAGACACGCTCCCTCTAGTGCCCGAATCATGGCTGGTTCGGCCGACAAAAATGCTTCTCTGTTCAAACGAATCGGCGTCCCTCTGGGGGATCCTGCTGCGTGGATTGAATTGGACAACAAACGTATCGCTCTTGTACGTGACCTCGAAATGGATCGGGTCCGGCAGCACAGCCATGCAGATGACGTGACCTGCCCGGCAGAACACCCGCCCGCGACAGGTCTCAGCGCCGATCGCGAAACAGCCACAGCCGAAGCAGCCGCGCAATTACTCAGGTCCGCCAAAGTTGAAGAAGTCTACGCCGATCGCTCGCTGCCCTACATTTTCGCATGGCATCTGATTCAAGCTGAAATCAACGTGCTCTACGATGACGAACTCGGAGTATTGGATCGACGCCAGAAAACCCATCAGGAACTGGACGCCCTGGCAGCCGCTCAACAAGTTACCGAAGAAGTGATGCGGATGATGTGCGAAATGATCGCACGCGCTGACGCCTCTGCTGATGGCTCCCTCACTTATAAGGGTCAGCAACTCACCAGCCAAAGCGTTCGCGCTATGGCAGCAATTGAATTCATGAAGCGGGGATTCAGCATGGGACACGGCGCTATCGTCGCCACCGCTCCACACGTTGCCGACTGCCACCATGCCGGTGATGGCCCCCTGTATACCGAGCAACCTGTCATTGTTGACCTGTTTCCCCGTGACGATTCGTCCCGCTATTGGGGTGATTGCACACGCACGGTTGTCCATGGACAGCCGTCAGATACAGTCAAGGCGATGCATGCTGCTGTACTGGAAGCCAGAGCCGCCTCGGCTGCTGCCCTGACGGTGGGTAATACGGCGGACGCGGTTCACAAAGCCGCTGAAAACGTGCTCATTGCACATGGCTACCCTTGCTCGCGTGGGACCATCACCGATCACCCCAGCATTCAACACGGTACCGGTCACGGAATTGGCTTGGATGTGCATGAACCCATCCTTCTGGACCATGGTGGAGGCGAAATCCTCGAAGATGAGGTATTCACCATCGAGCCGGGACTCTATGGTCGTGAGGCTGGTGGTGTTCGGGTGGAGGACATGCTGGTTGTCACATCAGGAGAAGCCCGCAACCTGAACCAACTTCCCGACTCACTCTGCTGGGACTGACAGGTGTTTCGTCAGGAAATGACGGATTCCAGAAACCCCAGGCACGCGTTGGCCACAGTCACCAAAGCTCGGGCAATGGTGGACAAACGCTGTGAACGGGAATTGGACGCTATCCAAACATCACAGGCGAAACCCGGACGCAGCAAGATCCAGGAGCGCAGCAAGATCAAGAAGTGAAGTCATGCCTTGTAGTGCTGCTCCTGAAATGGCCCATCACTCCCAACTGTGATTCCTGCGAAGCTACTCTTGAGTATAAACGAGGTCTGCTAGGGCCTGCCGAAGCGGATCATCTTCCGGTCCGCAAAAACCCCAATGAAGTCGGCGACGCCATCCTTCGGCGTACTCATATTTCCCACTCATGCTGCCTACTTCGTGGCACATGTCACGC
>JAPOKD010000457.1 GCA_029977825.1 Planctomycetota bacterium
ATGTGAGGACTGTCGGTCGGAAATGCGCATCTGGCTCGAAATCACTCCGCTATTGGAATCTGATTGCATCGAGGGTGCTGAGGTCGAAGTTGTGTCTCCGTTTCAGGGACGCCGTGCTCTCGCTCCGATCATAACAGCAACGCTTGCTGCGGCGATTTTGATTGCAGTGGTCGGAATTTCTCCCACGAAATCGAATTCCAAGCCGATACTGAGTGATGTATCGGCATCCGCGGGCACTTTGGCGCAGGCGACAGGTGAGCTCGACCCAGTCGTTTGGTGGCAGAGCGTGCAAGATCGGGATTGGGTGGAAGAGACCATGCCCACCGTAAGGTCTGTTAGGCAGGGTGTTGCTCCATTGGGGCGCACCTTCGTGCGCGCCGTAACTATTTTGACGATTGGCGGCGAAGCCCAAACCTCCTGACAACAAAGTTTTCCCATGATCAAGTTACCTCTCGCACGCTGGGTTACTTGTGCCTTGGTGGCATGTAGCTTGCCCCTTTCGGTGGTGTCGGCCGAGCAGTTGTTTCGGCTGCGGAACAATATGGTTTTGCGTGGTTCCATGGCAAAAATTGCCACGCTCAAGGATGGCTTCGGTGCCGCTTCAGCAGGCGAAACTCATCTCCGCCCAATTTGGTTGATTGATGATGGACTGCGACGAATCTACTTGCACGGCAAGGGAATGGTTGCTGTGGATCCGGTTGATGTAGGCGAGATGGAAAGGAACCTGGAGTTTTGGCAGCCCAAGCCATTAGGTGGAAAAATTGTCGGGGGTTTGGGAACGATACAGGGTGTATCACCCTTCAATGACTACGGTAGACGAATCTTGACGGTTCGAGGTCCCGATGGCGGTCAGGTGCGAATCATTCAGGGAATTGCGGAAGTCAATTCTCGTTATGCAAAACTAGTGGCTTTGAAAGGCAAGCCGAGCCTGAATTGGGACATGAGGATTTCTACACGCACTTTAGATTCCTCTACGCTTGCAAGAATTTTCAAAAAACGCACCGATCAATCAGATTTGAATGCTCGCTTGGAAGTGGTCCGTTTTTTCATCGCAGCAGAACGGTACCGAGAGGCAAAGCAAGCACTGCAAGAAACGATTGAAGATTTTCCTCAGGAAGTTGACTTGTTGCCGCAGTTAGCGGCGCTGACGAAGCGTCAGGCGGAACAGTTGCTGGATGAGGCGAAAGATCGAGCAGAGGCTGGACAGTACCAACTTGCGAGAGGAATTTTGCAGGGCTTTCCATTGCAGGAGGTCAGTCGCATTACAAAGATTCAAGTAGAGGATGCTTTGAAGGGTCTTAATGACCCGGTGCAGAAGTCAGCTGCTCTGATGCAGCAATTAAGAACGCAGGTTAGTAAGTTGCCAGCGAACCAACAAACGAGTTTGGCCGCGATTCTTGATGAGATGGAAGCAGGTCTATCGACTGATACTCTGCCTCGACTGAGTGATTACGAGCGACTGGGTGAGGTTGGCAGTATCCCTATTGATAATCGCATTGCACTGGCGATTGCTGGTTGGATTCTTGGTGCGGGATCCGGCGAGCAGAATCTGAGCATTGCAATCTCGCTGATTCAGGTCCGGGCTCTTGTCTATGAATATCTCTCCACTGCTGATGCGGCACGGCGTCAAGCCATTCTTGCTGAACTAGGTAATCTTGAAGGGAGTGAAGCAGAGTACGTGGATCGTATTCTGCCACTTCTGACTCCAGTATTGCCATGGCCGCAAGACTCTCAACATCCGCAGATTCCCGGGATGTTCAGTGTCAGTACGGATTCCTTCCGGTACGTCATTCAGTTACCACCTGAGTACAATCCGCTGCGGGAGTATCCCTGTGTGGTTGCCTTGCATGAATCTCGGGCACCGATTGAAAGTCAGCTTGACTGGTGGTCCGGTGCTTACCGGGAGCAACTCGAAGGCAGGATGGGGTATGGAACTCGCAGTGGCTTCATTGTGATTGCTCCGGTCTGGTCGCGTCCTGACCAGCGGGTATATGAGTACACGCCACAGGAACACCAACGCGTCTTGGCGGCAATGCGAGATGCGATGCGCCGAGCGTCAATTGATTCCGATCGTATTTTCATTACCGGTCATGGTGAGGGAGGTACGGCCGCGTGGGACATGGCTCTTGCACATCCTGATTTGTGGGCAGGTATGATTTCCATCAGTGGAACCCCCGCCAAAACTGTCCCTCATTACGAACCTAATTCACGACATGTACCACTCTATATGGTGATGGGTGAGTTGGATGGAGCAAAAGCCGGGGGCGCCATCATCAACGACTACATGACGTTCAATCATGATGCCATGGTCGTCATGTATCGTGGTCGTGGCAGGGAATATTTTTATGACGAGTTGCCACGCCTGTTTGAGTGGATGAGTTTGAAATCACACGAGCGGAGAAAAATGCCCCGTGAGATTGAGGTGGCAACGATTCGCAAAGGCGACCAGTTTTTTTGGTGGTTGGAGTTGGGAGAGCTCAAGCCTGGTGTCCCTGTGGATCCCATTTTGTGGGACCAAGCTGAAAGAATTCGCGCAGGCAAAGTGTCCGCAGCGATTGGCCCAGATAATCAGATTCGGGTGCAACGGGGACCCGCTGACAGATTTCGATTGCTGTTGAGGCCGATGCAGGGGGTGCTCGACCTCAATCAGGAAGTTGTGATCCGTGAAGGCAGTCGATCCAAGCGTATTCAGTTCGATGGATCGCTCGAGGTCATGCTGGAAGACGTGCGGCAGAGAGCCGATCGGAAGCGGGCCTTTTGGATGACGGAAGTAATTCCCTGATAAACGCCGAGAGGGCAGAGGGAATCAGGCTGAGACACGAGAATGGCTTGGATCGTTCTGGGCTGTCAGATGGTGCTCCAGTCCGTTCCGTTTGCCGCGGATATCAGAGCGGTACGACATCTTTTTAGTCCACCGAAATTCGATGGGAACGCCCACGGTTGACCGCCCTCCCCTACCCTGCCCTCAAGCAAATCGTTGATACGTTTGAGTCATGGTCTTGCAAAAAGTATCTACAATACAGTGTCGCCTTACAGACCACTTAATCTCTCGAGGTATTCCCGTGAAACGTCGTGACTTCTTGACTTCGAATGTTGTACTTGCTGGTGCAACTCTGTCCGCTTCCAGTCAACTGACCGACCGTTCGGCTGTTGCTCAAGATAGTAATGCGCAAGACACCGGTGGTAGGGTCAGGCAATCTGTCATGGGGTGGTGTTTCAAGCCCATGGATACCATTGCTTTGGCGAAGCACTGCAAGCAGATCGGGTTGGAGGCCATGGAAGGTATCCCGAGTGACCAATACGGTGCTGTGACCGATTTGGGGCTGAAAATATCACTTGTCTCAAGTCACGGATTCGCCAGGGGGCCGCTTGATCCCGAGAATCACGCCGAAGTTGAAAAGAAGTTGAGATCAGGAATCGATCTTGCTGTGCAGTATGGTGCCCCCAATGTGATCACATTCACGGGCATGCAGAAGACGGGTATTACGGATGCTGCAGCACGGAAGAATTGTCTGGACTGCTGGAAACGTGTCATTCCTTACGCAGAGGAGAAAAATGTTGGGATCGTGTTAGAGCACCTCAACAGTAAAGACGATTCCCATCCGATGAAGGGTCATCCGGGTTACTGGGGGGATGACTTGCATCAGTGTGCCGATTTGGTGTCCGCCGTGGGGTCGGCCAATTTCAAGTTGCTGTTTGATGTTTATCACGTGCAGATCATGAACGGAGATTTGATCCGGAATATTCGCCGTTACAGCGATATTGTGGGGCATTATCACACTGCCGGAAATCCTGGACGTGGTGAACTGGACGATTCGCAGGAAATCAACTATCCACCTGTTATTCGTGCAATTATGGAAACCGGCTACCAAGGGTTCATCGCACAGGAGTTCATTCCTACAGGCAAGGATCCGGTGGCCTCATTACGAGAGGCATTTGATGTTTGCGATGTTTGACAGCATCCAAGGAACCCGGGATGCGGGTGATGTGTCTGATAAGACGTAGATCGCTTGCTTCTGCAGCCGCTTGCCTGCTGAATTCAGCTAGTGGAAAGCCCAGCTCAGCTAACGCATCGCCTGATAAATCATTCGACGTGTCCGAAACGCCACCCAAATCGCAGCCTTTACTAGACCTCAAGGTCGAAGATTTTGAGCGTCTGGGGGTTCGCCCTGATGAAATGCGATTAACCGTGATTCGACGGGCCGCAACTCAGACTTCACGGACATTAGCACAAAGCCAGCTTACGAACCCGTCGGAAACAGCGGCGTTGCAGTTATCCAGAGTAACGGTATCTGCATATCGATTGCTCGATCCACGACTGCGTGGCGATGTTCATCAGAGGATTCATGTTGGCAGAATATTGCCCACCGTCTTGATGTGGGCGGGTCAGACCAAATTCCAGAATCAGCAAACTTTGGGGCGTAGAGCCAGGGCGTCTGGGGTTGGAGTATCGGAAGTCGCACAGTCCGACGACGCAGACGCGAACATGCCTTTTCAGGGAGGAGGGCTCAGTGAGTCAGATTTAATTGAATTGATGGAGTTGGACTCGACACCTCTGTTGGCTGGGCAACCAGCATGGGCTCAGAGCTTAAGCGATGTTGACATTTTGGGGCGTACAAACTTCCTCAGGCGTTGGAATCGGTGGAAGCGAGTGCTGTTGAGTCGCTGGTACAGCATCGGCTTGGTGGTGATTCTGATTGTCCTGTTTCTTGCTGCACTATTCGTGGTTCCTGCTCGTGATAAGGCACTCATGAATGACGAGGTTGATCTTTCTTCTTCGGTTCGGTCCGGTGATTTGAATTCAGCGACGTCTCAGGATGATGTCGCTAATCGCTTGATTGAACCTGACATCCCGATTGACCAA
Source organism: Planctomycetota bacterium (assembly GCA_029977825.1). GTDB lineage: Bacteria > Planctomycetota > Planctomycetia > Pirellulales > Pirellulaceae > Rubripirellula. The sequence goes on from JAPOKD010000457.1 coordinate 4,865, forward strand.
ATCGTCGGTCTTGAGCAAGGATTGGGCAGGCTGGATGAACGAGACCTTGGATTCGCTGAAATGCTGGAATCAGACATCCAAGGAGAGAAAACCACCATTACAGACGAATCGATGATGGGAACGATTGTTGACCTTGAGAATCCAGTTGTCGATCTGTCTGTCAGCAATTTTCCAGCATCGAAAGGTGACGCGACGACCAAGGCCGACAGCCCTGTGGTCGAAAATAGCGCATCCGAGTTCTTGCCAGATCCGTTTGCCAGTTCCGCAGAAACGGCAATGGAGCCAGAAAACTTGGGAGTAGATCCTGAGAGTGACCCGGAGCCAAAAGCGTCTCTTGCAAATGTTCAACAAGG
>JAPOKD010000245.1 GCA_029977825.1 Planctomycetota bacterium
ATCAGACGGATCGAATGCTAGATGAACTCACCTCAGCGGACATCCACGAAGCAGAAACTTCTGATAGCCTTGAGTTAACCGGCGGCTCGTACTTTGAACGCTGGTGCAGCTAAGCCGCACCAGTGCCGCGGTGTCGCAAGTTATTGACTCTGCTAACCAGTTCGACACTCCTTTCATTTGAAGCAAGGGATTCTCATTTGGCGACGCCGTACTGTCCGGTAACCAACATCACAAGGATCGACCTTTCACCAGTGGTATTCGACTGCGGCACAACAGACAATAAAACAGCTGCAAGACCTCGGTGTTTGTTGCAAGCGGACACACACCTGACTAGCTAGTGGTCCAATTCCCAGTCGACTGCCTGTTCGATGGCTCGCTGATATTCCGCATCGGTAAAGTCGAACAATTCCTGCATCCTTGCCAGAATCTGCAGTTGCAACTCACCCAGAGGTCCGTCGGCGGTAGCCGCCAGAAACATCACCTGCAGCGCTCTGGCGCGTTGCTTCTGATTCCAATGCTTCGAGACCGTAAGAGCATAATTAGCCGGTTCAATTCGATTTTGTTGGGCGCTCGAGCAAATCTGACCCAGCTCATCGCGTTCGACGGACCTTTTCATCAGCTTCGAGGAGATAGTCTGCAGCGTCCTGATCTCGTTTTCTGTGATCTGATTATCTGCCAGCACCACCAGAACAGCTGCTCTTACTGCTTCTGCGCAGAACTTTTCCTCAGCCACCTCTTCATGGTGCATGTGATCCATGTCGAGTACTGAGGGGTCCCAATTTGCTTTGCAATGATCGCATTGAACGAATGACTCATGATGACCGACGGGAATCGCAGGTATGAAATAAACCGTCAGCCAGGCCCTCGTCGCCCTCAGCCTGTAACCCTGTGAAACTCCGCATGCAGGACAAAGAAAATTGCCCTCATCTCGAGTTCGGGTCAGGTTGACGGTACCGATAAAAATCATGCATTAACCAGCTGATGTCGAAGGCGAGGCAAACTTGAGCAAATTTTACCAACTGCAGGTAAGCAAGCGAGGTGAGCTCCAAATCTGACGGTCGTAGCAGTAATTACTCCAGCCGTCCCGCTTGGGTTGCCGATACTTGATTGAGTCCGCACTCGTAGATGCCGTTGCCCGTTGTGTTTGAAAGTCCTGCGAAATGCCTGTTCTGCCAGTCACGACCGTTCGCACCAGTTTTCCGCTGAGTAATCAGCGTCTGCTGTTTCAACTCAATGCAGATCAGGTCGAGTTGCAGAAGCAGTACGACCAACTGAGCACCGGCAAGCGTGTACTTCGCCTGTCAGATGATCCAGCAGCGGCAAGTCGTGCCATCGGGCTGCATCGTGGCATCGACCACGCAACGCAAATCAGTCGCAATGCGGCTTCCTCGCTCAACTTCTATCAGTCAACCGACACTTCATTATCACGTGTCGACAATGCTTTGATCGAAGCCCGCTCTGTCGCTACCCAGTCGGCTCAAAATGTCATTTCTGATGACGAACGTGCCGCTTTTGCAACCACCATTGATGAAACCATCAATATTGTCTTTGCCTCCGGCAATGCGATGTATCGCGACCATCAATTGCTAGGCGGATTCCTCAATTCGCAGGACGCATTTTCGAGAATTGGGGACAAAATCCTGTATCACGGGGCGGAAGCAATCGCTCGTACTGATCTGGGTGCGGGTGAAACGAGCGCGCTGAACTTGAATGCCAATCAGGCATTGGGGGCATTGGCAGTCTTTTTTGAGGGTGAGCAGCTCCAAGCCGGTGTGAACTCCGATACACGTCTGGTGGACATGAAAAACAGCGAGGGAATCACGCCCGGTCTGATGCGTGTTTCCGGTGGTGGAGACTGGTACGATCTGGACCTGTCTGCAGCAACGACCATGGGTGATGTGGTGACATTGATTTCCGGAACCGATGTCGATGGAAGAACCCTTGCCGCCTCGCTGACAACCGATGGAATTCGCGTCGAATACGCTGACGGGCTCGGAGGCACCTTGGCGCTTGCCGATGCCGAAGGCTCGGAAATGGCGGATCAGCTGACGATTCTCAATCCCGCTGGCCTGAATCCACCACCGCTGATCGGATCTGGAATCTCACCAGCCGTCACAGAACACACAAAAATCTCGGACCTGGATAGCGGGGACGGCATCGACATCTCAGATGGGATCCAGGTTATCCAGGACGATGAGGTCTTTATTGTCGACCTGTCCGCCGCCGAAACTGTCTCGGATGTACTGATTGCCATCAACCGCAGCGGTGCGGATATACGAGCCGAACTCAAAGGTGACGAGGGGCGGATTCAGCTGCGCTCCATGAAGAGCGGCTCAGACTACGCGGTCGGTGAAAATGGCGGCGATGCCGCAACACTACTGGGCATCCGAACCGCGACAGAACAAACGCTGTTGTCCGACCTCGGAAGCGGTCAAGGTATCGCCTTGAATCCCAACTCCGCTGAAATTTCCATTCTCCGCCCCGATGGTGTGCAACTGGATTTGAACCTCGAAGGCGCCACCACCGTTGGAGATGTCATCAACCTGATCCGGGATCATCCTCTAAATCAGGACACAGCTCGCGTGTTGGTGGATTTGAATGCGTTTGGCAATGGAATCCAGCTCACTGCTCCCCCGAACACTGAACCACTCACAATCCGTCGCATTGGCAGCAGCAATGCCGGCCTTCGCTTGGGATGGCTAGGCGAAGATGGCGCAGACAATGTTGGTTCGGTGATCGGCCCGGTGGACACCATTATCGGCAGCGATTTCAACACTCGCGACGCGGGTGGCACCTTGGACACCCTCCTGCGGCTCCGCGAAGCCGTCTCAACCGGGGATATTCCAGAGATTTCACGATTGCAAGCAACACTTGACCTCGACCTGGATCGGGCGAGCCGTGCGCGAGGACGTGTCGGTGTCTGGTCACGTAATGCACAGCAACTTTCGGAAGTAGCCGAGAATCGCCTGATCTCGATGAAGAGTCAGCTCAGCGGCGAAACGGACGCTGATATCGCAACTGTGGTCAGCGACATGAGCCAAAGACAACTGGCACTTGAAGCGTCCATGCGACTGATTGGCAAGACATCACAAATGACTGTTCTAAATTTCCTGTAGCGATTTTATCGATTCTAACGCCGATCCCGCCGATACCACAAAGGAGGATTGTTTACTCGTTCGGCGATGCCGCAGTTCGAGAAATAAGAAGAACCCTGTCATCTCAATCTCGGCGGAATATGCCATGCGAATCGATACGCAACGTTTTGGCACTCTCGAACTTAACCCAGACCAACTCTTTCTATTCCCCCAAGGTCTGATTGGAATGGAAAGCCTGCGACAATGGGCACTCTTACCAGACCCGGACAATTCCGCGGTGGCATGGCTTCAGAGCGCTTCCCGCGGGGATCGTGCCTTGGGATTGATCAGCCCACGAGCTTTCTTCAAGGATTACCGCGTTCATGTCACGCGCCGCGATCTTTCCTGCCTTCACATGCAGGCTGATGCCGAGCTGTACATTCTGACCACGGTGGCCGGTCATGTTGGACGTTTGACCACCAATCTTCGCTCACCACTGCTGCTCAACCTAAACCGCCGACTCGGCTGCCAAGTCATTACAGGCGACGAGCAACCCATCCAGCAGGCACTTCCGATGGCGCCGGCTTCACAACAGGTATCTGTCGCCGAAGCTGCACGCCAAGCTGCCTAGTCCACACGGTAGTTGTAACCCCAACGTGGCGAATCCGCACGACCGGTACGTACGGACCTTCCGAGACTCTATCTCAACTCCAGCCACTGCACGGTCGATTTTTAAACCTGACGACAATTTTCAGCCGCCAGAAGGCGGCCCAAATTGAATTGTCGGTCCGAAACCATCAACCAGCCTCCTCAAGTGCACCACACGAGGCCCCAATGTTAGTCCTTTCACGACACCGCGACGAAAGCATCATGATCGGCGATGATGTCGTGGTCACTATCGTTGACATCCGTGGCGACAAGGTTCGCCTCGGCATCGAAGCGCCGCAATCAATTCCGGTGCACAGGCAAGAGGTGTACGACGCCATCCAACGTGAGAATCGTCGGGCTAGCCAAACCGGATCCGGTGCTACCAAAGACATTGAACCGCCTGCAACCGAGTAAGTCAGTACGACGAATACGGTCGACATAAACACTCGGGACTGCTAACGGATGAGCATTCTGGGCTGTTAAACCACGAGCATCCATTGCCGTCTTTTGGCCGAGTCATACTGCTGGTTTATTGTCATGGGCAAATTGTTTGACCACATCTCGCCGCAGTTTCTCCCTCAGCAACATCCAGTGGCGGGTAGATTTTTTCCCCGCACGTCCGACCACCCTCTGACGGGTCAGGCACGCGTCTGGCTCCGCAGAATCTGCGATTCCATGGGCCGCGAAAGTCGCAACGGTTTCTCAGACACCAAATCGGCGTCATACAATCTGAATTCCTTGGATGCCGGATGCTCTCCCGGCAAGACGAACCAGCACTATTCCTGCCAATCGCCGGTAGTCTCGACTTGGCCGCCAGCAGGTAGCACCTTGCCTGTAATCGGAACGTTACCCCACCATTTTGCAGAATCCGCCGGATTGGCACGGAACTCGCAACATTCTGGTAGCCAAGCGTCCGAAAGCCAATTCAGGGCTACTCGGATGTTGCAGGATGCAGCAGTTGTTGCAAATTGCAACACCTATAATCGGAATCAAACGGTTAGGGAGCTTGGGAAAGGCTTGTTTTTTCGTGGCAGATGCCGCGGAGCGGGAATAGACTCTACGTCAGAGTCTTTTCGTACTGCTTTTCAAACGATTTACGACTTGGCTGGTATTCATCCGACAGGTGCCTGTCGCCTGGATGCCAATCAGATCTCGGATAACCCGAGGCACGCACTGAGCGTTCAATGCTAAAAGCGGAGATATTTCAAATGGGATTGCGACACGTCGCACGCACAACTCGCTTCAAGAGTTTTCACTCTTTTGCCATCCTGACCTGCCTGGTTTCGATGGGAGCGACCACTGCTTTCGCCACCGAGGGGGCAAATGTCCGGATCTCAACCTTCGACACCGAAACGGGAGAAGGTTATTTTGCGGCATCCGTAAAACCAGTCGCGGACAGCACGCTGCAGCAGGCGAGCGAGTCTCAGTCGGCCGATGTGGTGGTGATCGTTGACACCTCCGCGAGCCAGGTTGGGCAGTTTCGCACTGGATCGCTGGAAGCACTCCAGGGGATCATTGACTCGCTTCGTCCCAGCGACCGCATCCGTATCTACGCCGCCGACGTCCGTTCTACGGACATGAGCAAGAGCTTTGGCGCCGCGGGCAGCACGAAACTTGCGGTACAAAGACTGCGAAAGCGTCTTCCGCTAGGCAACACGAATCTCGCGACCGCCATCGGCACCGTTCGAACAGCTCTGGCATCGGAGCCTCAGAATCGTACTCGGTCGATCATCTACATCGGAGACGGTTCCTCAATTGATGGGCTCAACAACCCTGTCCGCTTCGCGGCGTTGGTTGACTCTTTGCGTGCCGATCATATCGCTGTTCACAGCATCGCCATTGGTCCGGCAACTGAGCTTGGCATGATGGCAATCCTTGCCAACCACACAGGTGGTACGGTTGGGATTGTGGGCAACACACCTGAAAACATGCCTGCTGCCATTGCTGATCGCGTTGGCAAATCAGCTGTCATGTCGCCTATCTGGCTTGACAGGGCAACCTTGTTGGCCGGAATGGAAATCGTGCAAGCAGACCGCTTGCCACCTCTGCGTCTTGACCGCGACTCAATCCTGATGGGAAGTTTTGCAGGCCATCTGTCGGAAGGTTCACTTGAGCTTTCTGGGCAGACCACTGCTTCGAAAGTGAAGATTGTTGCCGATGCAAAAGTCTCGCAAAGCAACGACTTCTTTGGTTTCTTGCCAGGACTCGTCCGTCGAGCTCGTTACAACGATGGCCTGATGTTGGCCACCGCCGGCACGCCCCTGTTGGAAGAAACCGCGCGTGTTTTGGCGATGCACTCTGAGTCTTTGGTGGAAGCCGGACAATTGGCATTGCAGCAGGGAAACAAGAAGGGCGCGAAAGTAGTTGCCCAGCGTGCTCTGGAGGCAGACCCCACAAACCCTCAAGCACAAAGTCTGGAGCGAATCAGTGCCAATCGGCTGGTCGTCCAGAACCCGCAAGGTTCTCTGGATGATATTTTTGGCGCTGCTCCTACAGAGGATCCAAAAGGCGACGACACAAAAGATGGAGACACAAAGTCGAGCGATCCATTTGCAACCGAGGATGATAATCCGTTCGGTGGCGAACCAGCTGGTGCCAAGCCAGCAACCCCCGCACCAGCGAGTGACGATCCATTTGCTACGCCACCGGCTTCAGCACAACCCGGAGACGAAAATGTGAACCCGTTCGGTGGAGCTGCCGCGAAACCAGCCGCACCTGCCGGTGGAAATGACAATCCGTTTGGTGGTGACCCGGCCCCAGCAACACCGGAACCAGCAACACCGGAACCAGCAACACCTGCACCTGCCGCAGGCGGTGGCAACAACATCTTCGCTGATGACAATCCATTTGGCGGAGGTGCAGCAGCAGCCAAACCTGCAGCGCCGGCTCCTGCACCCTCAACTCCCGCTCCGGCCCCCGCAATTGACAGCGGTTCGCTGTTTGGTGACATGCCGGTGGGTGATGATGAGCTGAAAGAAGAAACAGGCGACTTGTTGAATCGTGTTCGTGCCGAGCGTGCTGCCGCAGAGGGTCGGCTTCGAGCTGAAGTCCGAGCCAAGCTGAGAGAAGCCAACCGACTTCTGCGTACTGACCCGATTGGTGTCGCAGGCAGTCTGAAATCGTTATTAGCCAACATTGAAGCTGCCCCGGATATCAATCCTGAGGTACGCCTTGAGCTTGCATCGCAGGTGCGGGCTTCAATCGAAGTAGCCAGTCGCTTGGAAGCTGGTTACATGGAGGGTCAGCGTAACCTGGAACAAGTCAAGCAGGGAGCGACAGCACAAGAGCAACTGTTGGCCGCAACTTTCCGTCGTGAAGACGAATTGAAGGTACTCTCGCAACAGATGAACGCCCTGATCGCTGAAGGTCGTTACGAGGAAGCAGACGGGGAAGTAACACTCGAATTCGCACGGATCGCGGGTGACTCGATCATTCGTGATTCAGTTTCCGGACGGCACTTCACTGAGTTTCCTTTAAGCCTGCAGACCTTTGCACGAGCCAATCGATACCGCGAGATGCGGTGGCGTAACTTCGTCGATGCGTTTTCGCTTGTTATGAAAGCGAACATTCCATTTGTGGATGATCCACCCGTTCAATTCCCGGATTCAGATTGGTGGCAGCGAATGAGCCGTCGTCGCCTGGACAAGTACGGAGCGATTGAGCTTGTGGGTGACAACGAAACCGAGCGTCGCATCCAGAGCGCCCTCGGTGACGAAACGTCCCAAAGCTTCATTGAGTTACCGCTGAGCGAAGCGATTACGCAAATATCTGAAGCACACAACATCCCCATCGTGATTGACAATCAGGCATTGGAAGACATTGGTTTGTCTGCCGAGGAGCCAGTCACCATTACCCTGAAGAATGTGACCTTGAGATCATTCCTCCGGATCATGTTGCGTGACCTCGACTTGACCTATGTGATCAAAGACGAGGTGATGCAGATCACCAGTCAGGAGGCTGCGGAAGAAAACCTTGTAACCAAGGTCTATCCTGTCGGTGACCTTGTCGTGCCTATCATGCAACTTGGTGGTGGCATGGGC
>JAPOKD010000208.1 GCA_029977825.1 Planctomycetota bacterium
AGTCAGACGGTAAAGCCGCCATGGTTGCTGTTGCCGCACTTTGGCCCGAACCTGGGCCACGTTTTCAGCGGTTTCATTATCGCTGCCTGCCGTTGTCAGTTTTTCAATCGGCACAAGGCGTCGCGTCCGAATTGCATCCAAGCTGAGGCAGCGCTGTTTCATGCAGGTCCGTTTCATTCATGCTCCTGCTGTGGGCTGAATGCCATCATGATTGGCCAGTCGCTGATGGGTCTGCAGCCTGTTGGGGTTGCTTGGCCGCATGGATAGAATGGACTCGGCATGCCTGATGAGAATGACTATCTTACGGCACTAAGGTCGCCTGTTCGTTGGCAGGTGCTGTTTGGGAAATCAAAAGGGATGAGACGGAATGCGGGAACACGAGATCGAATTACGTGTTCGTTATGACGAGGTCGATGCAATGGGTTTCGTGCACCATTCCAATTACCTTCGCTATTTTGAGATTGGTAGAACCGAATTACTGAGAGCTTCGGGGGGATGTTACCGTGACATGGAGGCAGCGGGCCAATGGGTTGTCGTCGTGCATGTCGATTGCAGGTATCGGAAACCTGCTCGCTATGATGACGTCATTACGGTACGAACCCGGATCGACAAGGTTACCGTGGGCAAAATTGTGCATGCCTATGAAATCACGTGTAATCAGGAGACACTTGTGACCGCGTCGGTCACCCTCGTTGTGATCGATCAGCAAGGCAACCCGCAGCGTGTTCCGGAAGAATTGCTGGAACTGTATGGCTGAATGCATGAGGCAAGCAGTCCCGGCTTGAAGGAATGCCTCCGCGAGTGAAGATAAATCCGGAAAACAGCTGCGGCGAAAGTTGGCGATGGAGTATCGATCACGTCAGTATCGATCAAGCGGCTTGCGGTTCACCGCCATCCGGTGGGCGATTTTGGCGTTTGCTACCGCCGTCATTCGGCACGTGGGTTGAGTGGTCCCCGCGGCTGTTTGTGTTTTGGGGATCGCCAGCATATTGGCTGATTTCTTGTTGACTTTGGTCTGCAAACGTACCAGTGATGGACGCAGGCAAACCCATTTGCGGCATCAGAGTCGAAGGCAGTGGATCCTTGGTAAAGGAGGTTGCGGGAGAAACTGAGTCCGGTCGGTCGATCCTGGTAGCGTTTGCCGCCTGCTGTGAAGAAGGAAGGGCGTAGGGTGGTGGTTCGTCGGCTTGTGCCGTGCGACGTTTGGGCTGCTGCACAGCCTCCATTTTGTCAAAGACATTTCCAAACAATTTGGGGTGGTAGCAGATATAGCACCAGCTCAATCCGACTGCGGCTGATCCGAACAAGTCGCTTAGGAAGTGAGACCCACAGTACATCCTCTGCAACATTGTTCCGATGCAGAAAGCGAGAAACAAAGGTCGACCACGAGGGACGACGATCCACAAGCCAACGGTTAATGCGGTGGCTGTGGCAAGGTAGCCGCTGGGAAACGCACGCATTCCTGCATCGTATTCAGCAATTCGTGATAGGGTCCAATCGAAAGACCAGATCCAGGCGTGCTCGTTGGTTGCCAGATCGAGTCTCAATGAATTGGGGCGTGGTCGAAGAACGAACATCTTGACCAGAGTTGCAACAGCACCACTTCCCAAGGCTAACGTGGCAAGCCGTGGCATCTTCCAGCGTTTGGTGGGAGCCATCATCAAAATGGCTACGAGTATCAGGAAAATACCGCTTCCATGGGCATAGATCAGGGACAGGTCAAGCATCTTGCCGACTTCTTGCGGCAAAACGTCGTCTTTGCACCAGCGGGCGATGGGGATATCCAAAAGAGTCGCCATCGGAACCAGCAGCAAAGAAATGACAGACAGCCACAAGAGTGCAGCGAGGTGAAACTTCCTTGTCTCCTCACGAGGCGGTCTGTTTCGTCCATCCCGTCGTAGTGGTGAGTAATGAGGTTCGTTTACCTGTCGATCGCCGCGGTCTGCACGTAGAGCGTCAGGCATTCGAACCTCTGTAACGGTCGAATTGCTTGTGGTCGTTTTCGCAGCGGTTGATTTCTCCGAGCCGGACATAGCTGACAAACCAATTTGTTCGTAGTGCTAGCTGTTGACGGTGTTTCTGCTTCGGTTGTCATCGCGAAGCAGTGCGATCGATCTTTCAAGACGCTTCGTGGCTTTGCTGTCTGCTCATCTGGGACCCTGCCCGCATTTTTCCAGTAGTACGACTGACGGTTGGATATTCGGCAGGTTTCCGAGCCAAAGTCGGGCATCGGCTTAGCCGTCGCTCTCTCTGACTTGGGGAGGCTAGTCAAAATTCAGTGTTGAGTGGAATAGTGGAATAGAGGAAAAGTTGCACGCCGCACAACACACTGCGGGTGCGTGGTTGTGGTCCAGTCAAGCCGACACCTTTTCGATCTTGTGTCGAGTCGCATTGGCGGGCTACAAGCAACCTTCATCTTCCCTTTTTCCCACATCCCTCAGGTTCAGGAATGCGGTCACGCAAGCTATTCCAGACACTTGTCATGCTCATCGGCTGCACGGTGGGGTCTGCATTGAGTTACGCACAACGGCTTGAAGTGGCGCTTCCGGAGGACCCGGCGGCGGTGATTGCCGTGGTAGGCAAGTCCAATGTTTTATTGGGTGATCTGCTTCCACAGGTGGATGCCAGAATCGCCGAGGTTGAGAAAAAGTCCGGCCAGAAAATCCCGGCAGAGCAACTGCGAGAAGCGAGGCTGTCGCTGGTCCGCGGACTGCTCGGGAAAACCATTCAGGCGAAGATGATGCGTGAGTCATTTCTGCTGGAGCAGGTTGGCGTGGAGAATGCAGATAAGCGGGAAGAGGCGGACGCAAAGCTCTCCGGACGCGCCCGACACATGTTTCATGAAGCTGAATTACCAGAATTGAAAAAGCAATATGGCACTCAGGACCTCCGCGAATTGGATTCCATGCTGAGGGAGAAAGGAAGCTCGTTGCTGGCGAGGCAGCGCGACTTTGTGGACCAGATGCTTGGACACCTTTATCTGAGAGGCAATGTAAATCGCAAGCCAGAGGTTTCGTTAGCAGAGATCATCACTGAATACGAAGCTGACAAAGAGCAATACTTCAGGGCCGAACGGGCTCGCTGGGAACAGTTGACTGTGCTGTACAGCAAGTTTCCCAATGAGCAGGCTGCACGTTCAGCAATCCAAGAAATGGGCCGCGAGGCGGTGTTTGGCGGTAGTATGCAAGCGGTAGCTCGCGCCAGAAGCCAGGAAGCGTTTGCAAGCAAAGGCGGCGTGCACGACTGGACATCTCGTGGGTCGCTCGCGTCAGATGCCTTGGACACCCAGATCTTTACTCTTCCGCTCAATAAAATTAGTGGTGTCATTCAGGACAAACTTGGATTTCACATCATACGTGTATTGGAACGCGAGCCTGCTGGCTACACGCCGCGCAGCGAATTGCAAGATGAACTGCGGAGCAAAATCCGCCAACGCAAGATTGAAGATTCTCAGCGCGTCGCTCTTGATCGTATGTGGGAAAAAATACCGGTTTGGACACTGTTTCCTGATGACATTCCCGGATCAAAGCCCTTACCAGTCAGCATTGCTCGGCAAAATAACACACTGAATCGATAATGCATGGAAGTGATTCACGGCCACGAGTGAACCATCAAGGGGCGTCTGTCTCTGTTGGCAGGCGTATGTTCTGTCTGGTCCTTGCGGTTGGTCTGATGCTGGCAAGCTTGTCTGGCGCGGGGTGTCGGCAGTTTCGCTATCGTTTCCGGAACGCTCCGCCCGAGCAATTCGTCCCCAATCCTCTTGATCTACCTTCTGCACCAGACGCCTTTGTCTGGTCGCAGGTAATTGATGCCGTAGATGACTATTTTCGAATCATTCGCGAAACTCCCGTTCAAAATGCGGATGGATTCATTCTTGATGGGAGAGTTGAGACAGCGTATTCGATTGGTGCATCGTGTTTTGAGCCTTGGCGGAAAGACAGTACGCCTGGATTCGAGCGTTGGCAGGGCACATTACAGTCGATTCGCAGGCGAGCGATTGTGACCGTTAGGCCCCGCGGGCCCGGATACACCGTTGAGGTGGTGGTGCAAAAGGATCTTGAAGATGTAGGCCGAGAGATATCCGGCACACAGTCATCTGTTGGGGTCAGTCACGATGCCAGCATCGAGAGACGCGGGCGACTGGTCGAGGGCACCCCCGAAACGCTGGGGTGGATTCCGCTCGGAAGGGACTCATCGTTGGAGCAGGTAATCTTGAGCGACATTTTCGGTCGTATCACTCAGAACGACGCAGAAGGATTGCTTCATCATTGATTGGACATTGAGAATTCGTCGAGTGGTCGTCGAAACCTTACAACCCGCACGCATTGCCTTCCTTCCTGCGGTTGAGACTATAGACTTTTTTGGGAGCTAAATTTCAGCGTCTAGGTCGCCGATACCAACGCTGCCGGGGAAACGAATCAACTCGTCCCTGCGGCTTGAACTGATTGATCCGCCAGCCCAATGGATGCAGATGATCGGCTTATCGCCTCGCAAAATTGACTTTTCGACACTTTGCGTCACTGTCGAAAAAAGACTCTGTGAACTCGGGCATCTCGTGCCCCACCAATTCCCGATGACGCAGCGGGAAGTGATTCGCAGTGGAGAAACCGTTGGTGTTTACTTTTGTGTGCACGGCCCCAGAAGTGTGAAACTGACGGCCATCTGTGACTTCTCGAAAAATACCGTCATCTTTTACGGAAGTGATGGCATTCGCCGCGAAAGCCTGCGTATTGCGGTCAAGGAACCGGTTGCTGCTTCTGCCTGATGGCAAAATCTAGCGATCGAACTTGACTTTGACGGATGGCAAATTTTATAGGGCAGAGCATGAAGTTCTATGGCCCTCTACTGACTTTGCTCATCTGCGGCATTCTGACATTTGCCTGCGGATGCCGAATGACTGCACCCATCCATGCATGGGCACCTCCACAATTGGGGTCAGCTGTAAATAAACAGGTGGCTTTGGCTGGCGTTCAGGGACCAAGGGAACTGGCCAAACCGTTACAGCGGCAGTTGCTCGGTCAGGCCCCGAAAGATCCTGGCCGGCAGCTGACCATAGTCAGCTTGGAGGAAATGGTGGCCTATGAGTCGCGCGATCATGCGCGTCCAAAAAACGCCATTCAGCTCGTGTCAGCTGTTGAAGAAAACCCCAACGATCTGGTGGTGGCCAGTGTCGCCCGGGATCAGGGCATTGATTATGTATTGCGCGGCGAAGTGATTCAGCAACGGCATGCTTTCCAATCTGATCAGGCTGACCCGGGGACGCTCAGCGTTTCCTGGCGTTTGACTGGACTTGATGCCGAGTATCCGGGAGGTGGAAACCCGATCGTACTCGATGTCAAAACGGCGAGGAACCTTTATCCTGATCTGGCGTTTGTGTCAGACCTTAATGAGGTTTTGACACAGGCAATGGTGAGAGAGACTTTTCGACTGTTCACGCCATCGGTTGACCGGTACCAAGTCAAGTTGGAGATTCCGTATCTGTTGCCCGGCAGTGCCAAAGTCAGAAAAGGAAACCGAGCCGCTCGCGAAGGTCGGTGGGGTGAGGCTGAGAAGCTCTGGGCCGAGGTTCGGGAACGCCATCCAACCCAGTTGGCTGCACTGCACAATCTGGCTCTCGCAGCCGCCGCAGGGCAAGATTTTTCGCGTGCAAGAAAGCTGGCGCGAAAGGCAATTCGGTACAACCCCAGTCAATTGCATAAACAGACGCTGGTGTGGATCGAATTGAAGCAGCGGGCCTACCATCGGGCTTTTGGGCTTCCAGATCCACCAGAAGGCTGGTTTTTAACCGATGGCCACAGCGAGCCGGTGTCCACAGAAATCACGTCACAGAAAACCGCTTCTGCCGCACTGGTGAGCGATAAGTGACACGATGACACCATGGCGAGTATGTGGTCACGACGTGTGAAATGCTACCTGCAGGGTTTTGTGACGGATTGTTTCCCGTCAAGTTTGGGTAGAGCCTGTGATTGCATTCAGCGTTCTGTTTCAAGCATGGCCCATAAACGGGCGTCGCTGATGCTGTCTGCCACCAAGTAGACACCAGCAAAGTTCTGATCTCGAGTGTGGATACTCGGAATCGCAACGGTGCAGGCCCCCGCCGCGATTGCTGCAACGCACCCGTTGCCGCTATCTTCAAGGACAAGCATCTGCTCGGGTGAAATGGCAAGTTGCATCGCAGCACGCAGGTACATTTCCGGGTGTGGCTTGCCGTGGGTCACGTCATCTCCAGTCAGGATAAACGCCAGGTCCTGCTTCCAGGGGATGGACTCAAACAGAATATCGACAAACCTGCGACGACTGCTTGTTGCCAGACCGAATGGTATTTGACGTCTTGTCAGATGCTCGATCCACTCCGTAACGCCAGCGATTGGCGGCACGCCTGCGGCAAGCTTGTCTGCGAACAATTCATCTGATTCCGCTAATAGACTCTCGGGACTATCCTCAAGTCCATGAAAGTCAACCATCTGCTGCAGCGCCGCTACGCCCACCCGTCCCATCATGCGTGACTGCAATGCTTTGCTGTAACGCAATCCTCGTCTTTGTAATACCGTGTCACCAACTTCCCAGTACAATCCTTCTGTGTCGAACAGGAGCCCATCCATGTCCAGTGCAACGCCACAGATTGGCGGTGACGAGGGAGTTTCCGGGAGGGAGGCGGCTGCGGAGCCGGGCTGGGACTTGGCAGCAGGACGGTCGGATGAATGGGAATTGGAGTGATTCATGAATGGTTTGCTATCTGGTTTCACTATCGATGGTGGAAGCACTATAGGTCGCTCATTTTATAATGCCACAACCGATGGGATGATCCAGGATGATGCCGGACATTGGTCGATTGAACCCTACATTCCATTGAAGACCGACATGCTTGCTGACTATCTTGTTCAGCGGGGTGAATTGTCGAAAACGTTGCACGCGGAATTTCGGCAACGTTGTAACGAGATCGATAGGTTACACCATGAGTGCACCGGAGCGTATCACCGCAAGTTCACCTCTATCTATGCATCGGTCGATCCGGATAGCGACTGCAAGCCTTTGCTCGTTGCTTTGACTGGCAAATCAGACGATGTGGCCCCGGATAGTTCTCAGGTAAAGACGAATCTGGCCGCGTTGTCCACGAAGTCCGGGGCTTCTGCGCAGCTACCCGCCACTGGTAAAGCTGAGACTGGCAACGTCACTGCTGGGGAAACGGATTCGGAGAACGCAGTACCGGACGTTAGCAATAGACCGAAATCGCCACAGCAAATGCATGCGGTGATTGATCTGCTTGCAGAGATCATGGATGACGCCGGTTACAGAAAAGTCGAACAGGAGGATATCGAAAAGTGTGTTGGAGTGGCCAGTCAGTGGGGTGTTCCTCTGCATGTCGATCTCGGTCTCTTTGAGCAACTCGTCGTGTATGCCCGCGGCGATATTATGGGAACGCGTTTTCGGCGCCGCCTGAGGAAAATGTACCGCATGGAAGCATTTGAAATTCCAGTTTATCAACGGATGGTGGTTGCCTTTCAGCTTAAATCCGAACTCCAGGGTGATGAAGCTCTGAGCACGGACAGAATGCACTTGCGAATGTTCAAGAATATTCCCAAGGAGGATGTTGACACGTTGTTGCCTGGTGCACGCGTGCGGATTTCAGGGCTGGATCATGTGAAGATAATTGTTCCGAGTCTGGGAGGCTTCCTGATGTCGCTTCGCAAGATAGCTCAGTATGCCATTCTGTTTGCCGTGATCGCGTTGCATTGGTCACTGATCCTGATTGGATTGCTGATAGGTTACTTGATCAAAAGCACACTTGGTTATTTTGAAGCCAAGAAAAAAAGAGAGCTAAAGCTGACAAGAAATCTCTACTTTCAAAAGCTGGACACCAACGCTGGAGTTGGACATCGTATCATCCAGCAGGCACACCGACAGAGAACCTGCGAGCTGGTCGTCGCTTGTTACGCGTTGCAAACTGCTTCGGAGCCGCTGAGTTCACGGCGTCTGCGTCGTCGCTGTGAAAGAATTTTGAGGGAGGCTGTTGGTGTCGAAATCGACTTTCAGGTTGAACGTGTGCTCGGTTCGCTGCAGCAGATGAATCGCGTTTCCAGTGATGGAAAGCGATGGTGTTTGGCTCCGTTTGAATCGGTTTCATGATGCGGTTGAATCGGTCTCATGATGCGGTCGCTGTGTTCAGGCGACTTGTCTTCGGTCGTGGTGATCTGAAAAACCGGAGTTCAGCTGGCCTGATCCATGTTGTCAGATACCATGTGACCAGATCATGGTTTGAAAAGAGGCATGTGCTGTCAGATCCGGGTCAGGGCTCGCGGAGGGCTTCGTCGACTTGAGGTAGATCTTCGAGTGTCTCGAGCCCGAACAGTACCAGAAACCGTTCTGTGGGGTGGTAATG
>JAPOKD010000671.1 GCA_029977825.1 Planctomycetota bacterium
AACTTTCAGGCTGCACAAATCACCAAGGGTTCGATAGATGTTGATTAGCGAGACAGCTTGATCAGAGGAACGGTTTTCCGGAGCGTTCTGCTGACGAGTGTCCATCAACAGAAACGGAACGCGGGTCGACTCCTCCCACAACGAGAATTTTCGAAAGCTGCGTTTTTCACCTTGGTGGTACCCGTGGTCAGACCACAGAACGACGATCGTATTACGCGCGTGTGGACTGGCATCCAGAGCGTTGAGCAAACGGCCAACGTTGTAGTCAGCCCACGAAATGCATGCGAGGTACGAACGGCGAACGCGCTGCCACGCTTCTGCTTTACGGAATTTGTGATCATCTCCCAGTTTGACCATCGACCTGCCGACCCACGGTACGTCTGTCAAATCCTTGCGATCAATGGCCGGTTCCTCAATCTGCTTCGCCTGCATCTCAAAGAACTTTTCAGGGCAGACGAACGCCAGATGGGGTTTGACGATTCCTACGGCCAGAAAAAACGGTTGTTCATGTTCTCGTGACAGCACATCCACCCCGTAGGATGTAACTTGAAAATCAGGATGATCTTTGAGCGGATTGGTAGTGGGGCAGAATGCCATTTTGGTGGAATCACCCTGCTGATAGCCAAGCTCAGGAGCGTAGTTCAGTTTGATCTGGTTTTTTTGGTGATACTCATCCCAGTCACCAGGTAAATTCACGGAACCATGGAAGATTTTTCCCGCACCAAAAGATTGGTAGCCCTGTTGGCGGAACAGTGCGGGCAGGCTTGTGTATTTCCCCAGTACCGAGTCTGGGATCTGTTGATGATCGTAGAATGGATACAAGCCTGAATGGAAAGGTTCGACGCCGTACAGCAAGCCAAGGCGACAGGGCGAACATGCGGGCGCTATGCAGTGAGCGTTAGTGAAGTTCACACTACGTCGTGCCAACTGGTCCATGTTCGGAGTGACTGCTTGGGGGTGGCCGCCGAGAAACCCGGTCCAGTCATTCATGTCATCGATGGCAATGAACAGAACATTTGGCCGGTCGGCGAGGCAGTTGGAAAGGTAACCAAGAACGAACAACAACCATGTAGCAAATATGCGTATCGTCAAATTAGACTCCCTGAGTTTGATGCAGAAGTATGATACATCAGAAAGACAAATTTTCCATTTCCGTTGGATCTGTGTGAAAATCGGTGAGTTTGCATCTTGCGGTGATATCACTGTGGATCGCGTGCGTCGGGGACACTCCGCATGATCTTCCGTCGGCGATGAAATGTAACGCGAGCACATGCTCGTAATAGAGCCATCCCATTGTCTGGGCGAACGCTTTAACCTGTGGATTGCCACAGGATTCTTCGACAGCTTCCAAAGCGTGAAAGTAACCGTCGATCACATAATCACGCTGCATTGCAACAAAACGAAGAATCTCTGATTGGGGTCGATTTGCCTCTGGGCATTCGAGTAGGCGTTTGACTAGTTTGTCCCAAATTGTATTGAGATGCTTCTGTTTTCTTCGCCGACGGATCCCCAGTTCCAGATATTTGTGCACTTGGGACAGGATATCCCCAAGTACCCAACAGGCAAAAACAATAGCAATGAGGGCGCTGACTGCGTTTAGAATCGGAACATATTCGAATCTCATGGGGTGGTTCTCCGACGCAAGCTTGAGATGCATAGCATCCGCAAGTCATGTTGTTTCTTTAATCAAACCTCCCTCGCTATTTGGATAGCGTGAATGCTCCGTGTATCAGGCGCAGGAATTCACATTTTGCTTCTTCAAAATTCAAACCGTATTGGGAAGTTGTGGTTCGAGAGGTGGTTTGCGAAATCAGCTCAGATGCCAACGAACTATCAACCTTGTTGACGAGACAGCGCATTGCGTACGAGAGAGACGACGCGACAGGAGTAGACAAGGGGGAGCAGGTAACAATTTCCGCTTCCCCACTTATTACCGTCAGGTCAATGATGTCAATTTTGTGATGGTTGTCTTGAACTGATGACTTATTTGTCCTGATACAGCTCAAAGTAAAAAGAGTTATCGCTCTTGTTTTCGAGTTCCAGGATGATGCGTCCATCCACTGGTGTGAAGCTACCGATCTCGTTGAACTCGATGCCATCTTCACTTAAGACAGATTTTTTATCAGGCGCATTTGTTTGTACCAATTCGATGGTATCACCCTCTTTCCATTCCGTACCTGCAAAAAATACATTGGTCTGTAGTTGCAGTGATTGTGCGGTACTTGCCTCAAGGGTAACGGCGACACTCTCACGCGGTTGAAGGTCCCCTTTCTGATGCACCGTGATGTCCGCCAGATCGGGAAATCCCAGCCGTTTGAGCTCTTCGGAGTCAGTGATGATTCCCTCGCCCGAATTGGTCTCAATAATTACTTCTTCCTGATCGTTCTGATTCGCCGTACTGCGAACTTCGACCTTTGCATTGCAACCAAGCAAGGTGACAAGCGTGAGAAACAGGGCAATAGCGTTCAGAACACGTGGTGTGATTTGTGGAATAGAGATCATTTTCAATACCTGTTGTCAGCTGGGTCAATTGCGGTGTTTCTTTCTGACAGCTTATCAATTGCTATGATTGGTTCCAATGCCTTTGCCGAATCTGGAGCAACAGGTTTTTTCCTGACTCTTGGGCTGGATATTGTCACTGATAGTGACTGACACGCACACGTCTCAACCTCGTCAATTATGGAAATGAAATAGAATGGCCGCACCGAACGAACTTGCAACAAACCATTTTTTTATCGAAGTGTCTGGTGCCGGGTTATCCGAAGTCGATGGTCTTTACGTGCCATCGACTGCACCACCCACCAAATCAGAATCCGGAACGGTGTCCAGTCTCGGGTACTGGAATGGCAAAATGGCGTGGGATCGCGCTGATGGAAAATCTGAGAGGAGCCCTGCGCTTTCGTATTCAAACAGTTACAAATCCTGGCGTATTTGCCGTTTGGATGGTCATCTTGCGTATGACATGACCTGTGAGGATGAAATGCCTCCAACCGACAGGGAATGGCACGTCTACAAAAAGGGAGTCGCTCCGGCTCCCAAGGTTGCAATCCATTATTTTGATCCACGGTTGCCGTGTCCTGAACCGAACGTTGTGTTTGTTCTTGGAGGTCCAGGAGCCGGCAAAGGAACCATGTGTGAACTTGCCCAGTCACAACTTGGATGGAATCACTTATCGACCGGGGACCTTCTTCGTGCAGAACGCGATGCGGGTGGTTCAACGGCCGAAGAAATTCAGCAGTACATCGCAGCGGGTAAGTTGGTACCAAACGAGGTTGTGGTCACTTTGCTCAAAAAAGCGATGGAAGAGATTACCCGCATGACAGGAAAAAACAACTTTTTGCTAGATGGATTCCCGCGTTCCCTGTCCAACCTGGAAGGTTGGTTTGATGTCTTTGGGAAAGATAGTGAGCTACCGAAAATGCTGTACTTCGAGTGTCCCTATGAGGTTTTGGAGCAGCGTATTCTCGGACGAGCAAAGTATACGGGTAGAACTGATGATAACGTGGAGAGTCTGAAGCTCAGATTCGATACCTTCAAGCAAGAGACCCTACCCACGGTTGAATTTTTCAAGAGCAAGCACAAGTGCGTTGAGGTCGACACCAGCCAAGATCGCCAGGCGGTGTACCATGTCGTTGAGAGTCACCTTGCCGAATACACTGATGTTGAATTCGTTGACAAGCCACTATCAGAGCGAGCAGAGATGCTACTTGGGTTAAGGCCATTTCCCAAACAGGAAGAGTGACGCGTCCGCAGAAAAAAGTTCTGCGCGGCAATTATTCGAATTGCCTTTGGATCAGAAA
>JAPOKD010000841.1 GCA_029977825.1 Planctomycetota bacterium
AGTAAAACAGTCATCCATTAAGTCATTCCAGGGATGGGAAGCTTTCATGAGTTCAGCAAGCAACGCAGCCATTCGCGTTTCTCGGCAGTCGAGCGAGTTTGTGGGGCATCAAGAGTGTTGGGGGCGATGCTTGCTGTGTGCCACAGTGCAACGTCACGCAGCATGCGTGCGTTGGATGAGGACATTGGCTGGTCTGGTTTTTTGTTTGGCATTTCTGGCCCAGCAGGCTGGCCCTGCCAGCGCAGTGGAAAACGAATTGATGACGGGGATTTCGCCGGTAGGTGAAAACTCAGCGACGCCAGCACCGGTTGCACCTGATTTTGAGGGGATTCAGGAAGAGTGCCGTCTGAGGATCAAAAGCCTCCGTGACGAACTGTTGGTTGCCCGAGCAAATCAAAAGGTTGTGCGTCCGCAAGCGACTAAAGAACTTGAGTTATGGGGCAGTCTCGAGATTATTGTCGAGGAGTGGCGTTTGGCTTACGAGGACCGGTTGCGACATGAGTTCGGTCAGCCGATCAACTCAGACAGCGTCGCGCAGGCTCATCAGCCCCCCGGTTCATTCCTTGAGGTAGATGAGTTGCGTGCCCGTCGGGTTGCCGTGATCAGTTCGCTGAAATCACTCCATCTGGAAGTGGCCTCTGAGCAACGTATAGCGAATGGTCTCAGTGATGATTTCGATAGCGTGGAACAGGAGAAGCGTAAGACAGCGGAAGCTTTGAGCAGCAGTGGTGTAGAGCGGCGGTTTGCTCTGCAGCAACAACTTGTTGTGCAAGCGTTGGAAAGCCGCGTATTGAAGGCCAATCTTGATTTGCACAACGAAAGAATTCATTTGTTGCAGACGCACGCAAAAGATGCGGCGACAGAGGTGGAAACACTTGATGCTTTGGTTAACGCTCCCTCGAGCCATTTCAAATTGTCAAAGCAGGAATTGGATGAACGCTTAACGATTCTTGACAAGTTTGAGCAGCAGTTGCGAATGCAGTTGTCTGCTCTCGACACGCAAATGCGTGAAATCATGATGCGGAGACACGCGGGGAAAAATATAAGCGAATCCAATTATGAAATCGTTCGAGAAGAGTCGCAGTTGTTGCGGGACTTGCTTAGTAACACGAGTTTGTTCAAGGAGTGTTGGCGGCGCAGGTATGAGCTCTCGAACTTTGACGTGTCCCCCAGTGAAATCGAACAGTGGTTGGAAGATGGAGAGCAGTTGAGCCAGCAGGTGGCCCAGATTGATGAAAAATTAAGATTGAGAACGCGGCAGCGGCGGGAATCCCTTTCACTGTTAACTCGGGCCGCAGGGACGGTCACCGGTGTGACTGGTGGTTCGGTGAGTCTGACAGGAGCCCAGCCCGATGCCGATACGCTGGCTCGCATTGAAGAATTGGAAAATGTCCTTGAGTTTTATGGAGGCATTCAGGTTCTGGCAACGTCAGGTGGTCGACTTTGTTCTTTATTCCTCGAAGATTTGAGAGTCGAGCAAGATGCCTATTCGTTCGCTGACAATGCCGAGTTGTTCTGGGGTTGGGTGCTCGCGGCCTGGGAATTCGAGATCACTGAGAGTGAGGGGAAGGCGATCACCGTAAAGAAGGTCGTGATTGGGTTGGCCTTGCTGTTGTTTGGCTACCTGCTCAGTCGAGCTTTAGCCTCTCTGGTTGCCTATCGGGTATTGCCGCGATTTGGTGTCAGTCATGCTGCGGCTTCTGTGCTCCGATCTGTGATGCTGTACGCCATGATCGTGGCGTTGTTCTTTGTTTCGCTTGATGTCGTAAACGTGCCATTGACATTCTTTGCATTCTTCGGTGGTGCGGCTGCGATTGGACTCGGTTTTGGCAGCCAGAATCTGCTGAACAATTTTATCAGCGGTTTGATCCTACTGGTGGAACGCCCCATTCGTGTTGGGGATCTTGTTAATGTCGACGGGATTGATGCAAATGTAGAACACATTGGTGCACGAAGCACGAGGGTAAGAACGGGGTCCAACCTGGAGATTCTTGTGCCCAACAGCAAGTTCCTTGAGAATAACGTGACCAACTGGACTTTGTCAGATACTCGAATCCGCACCAGCGTCAGCGTTGGCGTTGCTTATGGTTCGCCCGTTGCCGAAGTGATCGAACGGTTGAAACAGGTAATCCGTGAACAGGATAAAGTCTTGCTGACCCCAGAGCCGATTGTTCTGTTCCAGGATTTCGGGGACAGTTCGCTGGCATTTGAAGTGCATTTCTGGGTGCAGATGAAACGCATCATGGATGGCGCAAAAGTTCGCAGTAGTGTCAGGGCGGCAATCGATGAGGACTTCCGTAAGGCCGGTATTGTGATTGCGTTCCCACAAAGGGATGTTCACATCGATATGAGTTCGCCCTTGGAGGTTCGCCTGAAAAAAGAAACGAATGAATCGTTGACCACCGAGAAGGTT
Source organism: Planctomycetota bacterium (assembly GCA_029977825.1). Taxonomy (GTDB): domain Bacteria; phylum Planctomycetota; class Planctomycetia; order Pirellulales; family Pirellulaceae; genus Rubripirellula. The sequence goes on from JAPOKD010000841.1 coordinate 2,414, forward strand.
GGCGATTCAAGCATTGTCAGCGGCGTTCATCGCCTCCGCCGGGTTGCGTGAATCTGTTGATCAGTCTGCTGCCGGCGAGACTCGCCTCATCACGCAAGATCTGCTTGCGTGTGCTAACGCTGTAAGAACCGAGACGCCGCGGGGTCGTATCTTGTTGGTTGCGGACTAAAGAAATTTGGGCGTCCTGTTGGTGCGTTGTGGGACGGATGTGTGCGTGACGTCACCATGTCTTTGGCCCGCGTGGCTTCAGTATGCCGCTGATGTCCGGTACCACGTTCTTCATTGCTCGTAGGTATGAAGTCAGTGTGACGTTAACACTAAGTGGGCGGCACGGTGCGGCGAATGGCATAAAGAGTCGGTCGTTCCGTTGGTGTCGGATTGGGTGTGTGACCGAAAAAGTTTGGCGTGCTGCTGTCTGGCTGCTGTTGTCAGGAAGTTGTTGTTAGGCAGCTTTGCGAGGGTTGTGTGAATGCGAAGACTGCACGACGACTCGGCGTGAGGGACGCCTGCGTTTTTGTTCGGTAGCTGCTGGGGCTGTCTGTTCGATTGAATGTTCTATCGGGGTACGTCTGAGCCATCCGCGACGATAGAAGTAAAATAGGGTGCCGGCAATCATCAGGCCCATCATGGTAAGAGCAGCGGGGTAGGCTCCTTCCATTGACAG
>JAPOKD010000152.1 GCA_029977825.1 Planctomycetota bacterium
CGTCTGCGGGAATCTTGTAGTCCAGTCGGCTATCTGGCCCCCCGGAGTCATCGTTGCCCCCAACCCGACTGCCAGCCGCGTTGTAGACGTTGATCACTCCATCGAGTTCAGATCTCAAAATTTTACGAGCGAACAGTTGTATCGAGACGGTCTGATCTTTCTTTGCTTCAAAGCTGAAAAAGTCGGTGTCTCCGGGCTCACCGACGAAGCCACAAAATGCTCCGGGCAACGCACCGACCGTGGACTCCTTGAAGCTGTTATTGGGTTCCTGCTCGACCACATTTGGCATGTCCTGAACCCGAATGAAGTTGGGGGAAGGACTGGATCCCTGATCATTGGATACCACTAGCGGATATGCGTCCTGCGGTTGGCTGGGCAGTTGGACTTTTTCGATCCAAGCATCACCCGTCGCGGACACAAAGGTCATGTCAATGAGCGCACCGGGAGGACCTCCAGCAGGGACGACAGCAATTGGCCTCGGAAACGAGCCCACATGCAATCGATAACGATCGTTGTTGCCGCCGAACGAACTATCCCTGACAACAATGATATACTTGCCGTCAGCCGGAGCCCGCATGGAACACAGACAGTCCTGCTGCAACAGAGGCGCGTCATCACTGGTCGCCATCTCGAAGCGTTCGGAGTTAAGGATAGCCACGTAGGGATCGAAGAATGGATTACTACGTCCTTTCTTGATGCGGACGCCTTCCAACTCGGCGGTAAGAACTTCGCCTTCTTTCAATTCAACGACGTAATAGTCCTCATCCTCGCGGGCAACGGCGCCCTCAATCGTGACGTTCTTTTCAATTACCTGAGGCGTAGCAAATTCGCTATTTGGTTCTTTTTCCTCAACGTTGGGCAGGACACCAACACTGAACATCATGACATTGCTCAGGCCGGTCTCACTGACAAGACGAATTGGGTAAAGACCCGGTGAAGCATCGGCAGGAACCTCAAACTCCACTTCCACCTTGGAAGCACTGACTGGCTTGACCGACTTAACGTTGATCCCTTCCCGGTCAACAATGATCTGTCGACTATCACTCAAACGCGATCCGGTGATTACCACCGTCTGCGTGGTGCCACGCTGCATTCCACGCGGAGTCGAACTGACAATATCTGGTTTGTACGCCTGGGCCGTCCCCGCGATGCCAAGAAGAACAAGACAACTGAGGAGTGAAACAGGTTTTCGCCACATGTTAGTTATCATTGGTTATGGTTGGATTCAAACAACTGATGAGGTACACAGCCAGCATCCTGCAGCACGCACACAAGCAACTAGGCGACAATTTCCTTCAGCACTTTGCCACCATCCACGATCTCGATGGGACGATCACCGGGAGCCATCAGCTCTTTGTCAGCGACAATACCCATCTGGTGGTACATGGTCGTTGCAAGATCTTCAGGCCCGACAGGATCAAACTCTGGCTCGGAAGCGGTCGCGTTGGACGCCCCGTAAATCGATCCACCTTTGATGCCACCACCGGCAAGCATGACGCTAAAGACCTTCGGATAGTGATCACGACCAGCATCCTTATTGACTTTGGGGGTGCGACCAAACTCACTACTGACCATCACAAGAGTCGAATCGAGTAGCCCACGCTGCTCAAGGTCGAGAATGAGTTGCGACAACGCCTGATCGAGAGGTGGCATGGTACGCTTCATGGCAGCATTGATGCCGGAGTGCATGTCCCATCCGCCGTAGGTCAATGTGACCAGCCGACAGCCAGCCTCAACCAGACGACGAGCCATCAACAGACGTTGGCCTGCCTGATTCTCGCCGTAGGCAGCTTTCATCTTGCTGTCTTCTTTACCGAGATCGAAGGCAGCTTTTGCTTCACCAGAACCCAGCAAACTGTAAGCACGCTCGTAGAAGGTATCCATGGCCTGAACGGCATCCGCGTTGGTCATCGCACCGAATTTTTTGTTGACTGATGCCAACGCCGCTTGGCGCCTTGCAAAACGTGCATCGTCAACACCGCCATACAGGTCAAGGTCACGCACTTTGAAATTGCTGCTGGCAGGATCGCTTCCCAGCGAGAATGCGCCGTAGGATGAACTCAGGTAACCCGTTCCAGCGAACTCGTTCGGCTGATTCGGAATGCACACGTAAGGAGGCAAATTGTTGCGAGGGCCGTACTCATGGCTGACAACGGCACCAAAACTTGGATACTTCAATGCCGGACTCGGCTTGTAACCGGTAAACATGTTGTGAGTGCCACGCTCGTGGGCTGCCTCACCATGTGTCATCGACCGGATAACACAAAGTCGGTCGGCAATCCCTGCCAATTTGGGAACTGACTCACAAAAGATTTCACCAGTGTTTGTTTTCACTGGCTTCATTTCGCCACGATACTCAATTGGGCTGTATGGCTTGGGATCCCAGCTTTCCTGATGTGCCATTCCACCCGGCAAGTAAACGTGAATCACGCTCTTTGCCTTGGCTTCGATGAAATCGTAGTGCTTCTGCTCCGCTGCCGCCTTTTCCATCCACAGCAACTGCGGAAGGGATATCCCCAAACCACCCAAGGTTCCGGCCGTAAGAAATCCACGTCTGCTAAAAGGGTTTCCGTGACAACGCATGGCTGTAAAGCTCCCAATCGTGATTAATGAATGGACTGTTTGTTCGATATGTTACAAAGCAAGACAACCTACAGTCGTTCCAGAAATACTGGTTCGTTGTCTCGCTTCCAATTCTTCGCTTCGCTTACTCACACTGGAGTAACTATGGTTTCTCCGAGTCACCTCCACTTGCCGTAACGTCACCGTGCAATTCGAAATTGTCTCAGGCTTGGGCAAATGGATTTGAGCGGATACATCTGTAATCAAAATTACTCGAGGCATTTACGTTCGAGCAACGATCATTTTTTCAACGGGCGGGCCCAGGAGCAGAAACTGTTCTGTCGCTGAGTGTTATATGAACGGTCTTTCGCCAAGTGTAGTCCGCAGTAGGGATCACGTAAGGTCAAAACCGCTCGGAAACATATCATCTGATCCCCACAAGTGTCAAATACGATATAGCCAAAAACTGTTCATGCGTCCACTTATCAGCAAAGGATTACCCGAAAGCAGGCAAAATCTCATTTGAGGCGGTAGAGAGTCCTGTCACTGCGAATCAGCAAATCATTTGAGATCACCCCAGGTGAGGACCGGAAAACCCCACCTTCCCCCTCGCCCACACGGTTTTTGGCGACCAATTCAAACTTTTTCCCCGGTTTGAGCACAACCACGCTGCCATCCTCAGCTAACGCGTAAATCCGTCCTCCTGCCGCGATCGGTGATCCCGAATAATTGCCCCCCAGACGCTCTTTCCACAGCTCTTGGCCGGTATGTGCGTCATAACCTGTTGCAATTCCCGACATGCTGATGGCAACGAGACAGTCATCTACCAAAATGGGCGATGGCAAGTCTCTGCCGCCGCGTCTGTCGGTGTGCCATGCCATGTGCGTTTTGGTCACATCACCTCGACCGCCCGGTTTGACTGCATACACATCCCCGGATTTCCCATTCACGACATACAGCATTCCATGCCCCCAAACGGGGGCAGGTGTTCCCCGTCCATTGAAACCAGTGCAATTCCAGAGAGGCTCTCCCGTGGATGGGTTATAGGCACTGACGCCAAACTCACCGTTCAGAATCAGCTCTGGCTGCCCATTCACGTTGATCACGATCGGTGTGCTCCAACCACCTCGAGGCTTCGCTTCACGAGGAGTCCGCCAAACCACATCGCCAGTCTTCCGGTTCAACGCAATCAGATAAGACTCGCCTTCTGCATCACAGTTCTGAATTACAGTCTCGTTAAAAATGATGGGCGATGCACCGACCCCCCAACCTCCAGGAAACGTACCCAGTTCTTTGGACCAGACTCTTTCGCCGTCGTTGTCAAAACAATGCAAGCCGCCGGCACCAAAGAATGCGATCACTCGCTCCCCATCAGTCACACAACTTGGGGTAGCCCAACTGTTCATTTTGTGAAGTGACTCACCAGGTACAACCGCCGCGGTCTTATCCCACAACACCTCACCTGACTTCGCATCAAGACACAAGACATGTCGCTCGACCCTATCCCCCTGAGCGGCAGCGCCGGTGAGAAAGATTCGCTCACCCCACTGAATGGGAGATGAGTGGCCCTGAACAGGCAGCTGTGTCTGCCAAACAATATTGCCCTCACCAAAGTTAACTGGAACGCGTTCTGCCCCACTGACACCAGTTCCCTCGGGACCTCGAAACCGAGACCAATGAGTTGGCTCTGCTGCCATCGCAAGGCCAACAGTAAACGTGGTCATGGAAACCGCGAGGGCTGTCTTGCCAGCCAACCAGGAATGTCGGAACATAAATCAGTCCTCGGTTTTAAGAATTTGTCGTTTCAGTTCTATTTCAGAGCAGCAGCCATACTTGTGCATGGCATTACTTACTCAATTCATGGTCTTGCAGGACACGGTTTTCTACCGTTGAATGGCCGCCACAAGCAAGTAAGTCCAATTAAGTCTCTGACAGCACCGCTGATTGTACCCGTTGATGCAACAGCTACCTATCAGTCATGTTTGCCGCTGCAATTTTTTTACCAGAGCATTACCGCAAGTGTGGTGGGAGGGAATAGCATAGCAAGCTCGACCAGGCAATTCACCAAAACGCCATGACCTCGGCTTGCCCCTGACTCAGTTCACAAGAGAAAAGGCTACTCATAATCGCCATTCAAAAGACCCGATTTCGAGGCTACGAGCTTCACTACGAAAACGAGACGGCAACGCACTCGATGATCCGAGCAAGCGACGATTTCCCGTCATTCTTCGAACTCCGTAGATCTGACCCAGTCATCATCGACTGCGGAGCCAACATTGGTGTCTCCGTACTTGAGTGGAAGACTCGTTGGCCAATGTCCCGAATCATCTGCTTTGAGCCAGATCCGGATGCCTTCCGGCTGCTGAGACTGAACATGGAACGCAATGATATTCCCGGCGTGCAATGCATTCATGCCGCGGTCGCCGACTTCGATGGCACAACGTTACTTTTCGGCGACATGGGGCACGGTGCCGATGCCCGAGGAAATTCCATACAGCCATCATGGGGTCAACGCGAAAACAGTGACTCGGTAGAAGTCACTTGCTGCAAGCTATCACCCTATCTGGCCAAGCATGAAGTCTCGTTTTTAAAACTGGACATTGAGGGTGCAGAAGAAAGAGTTCTGCGTGAGTCTTTCAGGGAATTACACAAAGTAGACGCTCTCTACGTCGAGGTACATGAGACCGACGAAATGATGGAAGAAAACTCAAGTGATCGCATCGAAAAACTCCTGCTGGAATCCTGCTTTCAGATCGAGCGAGAATTGCGTTTTCAACCTCATTCACTGCCACCGGATATGAGCGATTGGCAACAAAGTGTGAATGCAAATCAAACACAATTTCTTGCCTGGCGTCATTAGATCTCTGATCTGCGATCTCCTGCACGGATTAATCCATAAACCCTGCTTTGCGAACAATAAATTTTGCAAAGCCGGAGATCATTCGTCACCAGACAACATTTGGTGACTATTCTGATTCCAAAAGTGATTGCTATACTTGAATTTCGCGTGCTTCTCGTCTGAGTGTTTTTGCCGGTGCTGCTTCGTTGATGCGTTTCGATTTTCTTTCTCCACCAACGAACAACGGCGATCTGGGAAAACTCGGACATTATCGCGTCATCTCTGAACTGGGACGCGGTGGCATGGGGTATGTGTTTCAGGCGGTGGATACAAAGCTGAAACGCTCTGTTGCTCTCAAAGTGATGAACCAGAAGGTTGCATCCAGTCGCAACAGTCAAAAACGATTTGTCCGGGAAGCTCGTGCAATGGCAGCGCTTCACCACGATAACGTCGTCACCATCTTCGAAGTCGGTAAAAGTGACGACACGCCTTTCATGGCGATGGAAATGCTGAAGGGCCAAACGCTTGAACAGAGAAATGAATCAGGACAACAACTCAACTACCAACAGATCATCGACTATGCCAGACAGATTGCCACCGGACTGGCATTCGCTCATGCAAAAGGAATCATCCACCGCGATATCAAGCCTGCCAACATCTGGATCGAAGAGGGGACGGATCGTATCAAAATTCTCGACTTTGGGCTTGCACTGGCTTCGACACCACTGGATCAACTCGCCGGAAAAGTAGCAGTGATAGGCACCCCGGGATATCTATCACCCGAACAGGCACGATCTGAGCCTCTGGATGATCGATGTGATCTCTATAGCCTCGGAGCCGTGCTCTACGAATTATGCACTGGCTCGCTGCCGTTGCTCGCCAAGTCCATACCAGGTCAGTTGGTGTCAATCATCGCGAAACGAGCCCAACCGATAAACCAGCTGAACTCTGAGATCCCCAAAGAACTTTGTGAGCTGATTCACCACCTGCTGCGTAAGGAGCCGCGTTCACGACCGAAATCAGCGATTAGTTTCTGCGAACAGTTGGATCAGGTTGAGATGGCATGTGACGCCAAAAGTGGCATCGCGATTGCAATCAACAATCTGCAAAAAGGGTTGAGTGATATCGCGCGGAAAAAAGATGACGGCAAATAGCTCCGCAGCAAAATCCACGCAGACATTCCGTCTCCTAATGAACGGCTTGCAAAGGTAGTATTCCACCTACCACTTCCGGCAATGAACCTCAGCAAAGGCTGGCGTTTATAAAAGTTGGCAGTGAGCAAGGATTTCCTGAGCACCGGCGCGATAACCAACATAGAACGGACCAAACTCTGCGTACTTTGCGCTGGCTTCATCGAATCGCATCTTGTAAACGATCTCGCGCAGGTACTCCGGATTCCGACCCCACAAAGTCACCATCCACTCCCAGTCATCCAACCCAACTCCGACGGAGATCAGTTGACTGACCTTACCGGCAAACGCGATGCCGCTTTGAGCATGCTCGGCCATCATCGCATTGCGAGCGCTGAATGGTTCAGAAAACCAATTCGCACCCACTACTCGACTCTTATTCATGGGATAGAAACACGCCGCAGGCCAATCGGGTATCTCAGGCCGCAATCTCTGCTCATTCATCATCGGCAAACGACGTTCGTAGGCAGCAACCTTCGCAGCAACCTCCGGCGACTCAGGATCTGCACCTCCCGCAATCAAACGATCACGAAAACGTTCAATCGTCGGAACATATTCACTCACCTCACTCATGGAAACGAATGACCAGACAGGCTCGATAAACTGGCCCAATCCTGGCGCCATGATTCGCTGATGTACACCATCAACCCTGGCAGGATCTGGATCCATCAACATGACACAGAAATCGACTGCGTGCCCACTCACCCAATAGGAAACCTGCCGCTCATTCCTGAGCTCAGCGTCAGCACCCAAGGCATCTTCAAGCTGTTTTTGGCATTCTGACGACAAACCACCTGTCATCACTTCACGTCGGAACCGGTAAAAGTAATGCCCGCAATGCCAACCATTAAGTGGAATGGTGGACGGCTCGGGTAAAGGCTGAGAGGGACGCTGTGCAGGAGGTCGAGAATTCATATTGTTGCTAATCGATGTCGCGAATCAAATGGAAACGGACCGACTCAAGTAACGAACATGCGAGCAGTCACCAGAAAATCGGGAATGTCCATCCTAAGCGTATTAACAGTGGGCTACGAGGACCAAGTCAGACGAATCTGACCAGCTGCCGTAAATTACGCCATCGGACCGAACAAATGGGAAAGATTTCCCGACTTCAATCGCCACGCAAATGGACTCAGAAGCCTATCGGTAACTCCACTCTGTCCGACGATCGCGATACCCGTGGTGCCAATACCAATGTTTCGTTCCGCTGGTTCCGAAGTACCCATAGGAAAATGGTGTTTTCCAGACTGGCATCTGCACCGTGTTTGGAATAACTGCCCGCTCCATACGAGGCCCCTCTCGGCAGATAATGGGCGGGTGGTGCTTACTGCGAAGATGAAGCGTCTCTTCTCGATGGGGCTGGCGAAAAGGCGACTCGATCACGTCGTATGGTATCGTCGGCGTCAAAGCTAGATCTACCGCTGCAGCAACTTGAGAATGCTCAGACGAATCCGGCATCACCGATGAAGCATGGAAGCGATGCTCTGCAACCGTCACGGGCGCGTAGCCCCGCTCTGCGACCCTTACAGACGCGTGGCCCCGCGCTGCGCCCCGTTCAAGCGTGTGACTCCGCTCTGCATCAGAGTTCACGGCCTGCGTTGCTCGCGACAATCGTTTGTCATGTTGTTTCACAATCGATCGCTGCTGATTGCGACGGGCAGTCGCGGTTGACGGCTTTGAAACCCCCAATCCATGCCAATTCTCATGGAGAATGATCAACTGGGCAGAACATAGCGACGGCACCATCAGCGCACCGACCAAACCTATCACTGCAACGCGGATGGAATTTGACAACGGGCCACCTTGTTAAAGCGGGGAACCTAGGAAGCTTTTGGCGAACATGCCATTTGTAGCGATCGGCTAATTCAGCCAAGCGAAACCACTGTTTTTGCGAAACGGCTGCTAAAAACCTCAATTCCCCCGCAAAACTGGGGACATCCGAACTGAATTGACCTTTCAAAGCCGTACTGGTGATCACTATCCTCGCAGCAGCGTCGAGTAATTGCGCGCATGCGGGATAAAACGGTTGGGCGAACGCGGTACACGAAAGTGAAACCAATCAAATCTCCCGGCACTTCGCGGCGATAACCAACTTGACGGGCGGTATGGAATCGCCGAACTCATCGCACGGAAGCTGAGAATGAATATGAAACGCCGCCAATTTGTAACGCTATGTGGATCCCTCGCGCTTGGCGCGGGAAGCCGAGCAGCTTTCGCTGACGATCAAGGCCTCAAAGAACCCGTCCACCGGGTCGCAAAGGCCCCCAACAGTGTGGAACCAACACCTGTGCACCCGTTGGATCGGGCACTCGACATTGCACGCTCGGGGCTAGCGGGTTGTCGCAAGAACATCGATGACTACACAGCGATTTTGATCAAGCGAGAGCGCATTGATGATGTGTTGGGCGCTCATGAGTACATGCAGGTCAAGATCCGGAATCGCAAAGTCCAGAATGGCCAGATCATTCAGCCACTCAGCGTTTACATCAACTTCTTAAAGCCAAGTTCAGTGAAGGGTCGAGAGGTCATTTACGTCGAAGGCCAGAACGACAACAACATCATTGCTCACGAAGGTGGACTCAAGGGCAAGTTCCTGCCGACTGTGAATCTTCCACCAGACGGCATGCTGGCGATGCGCGGGCAACGCTACCCAATGACAGAGATCGGTGTCGAAAACCTCATCGTCAAGCTGATTGAACGGGGACAGCAGGCCCGACAGTTCAGCGATGTACAATGCGAATTCCGAAAGAACGCACGAGTCCAAAATCGCGTTTGTACGGTACTGCAGGTAACGCAACCCACCAAGCAACCCAATCTCGAGTTCTATCAAGCTTCGGTCTTTATCGATGATCAACTGAACGTTCCGATTCGGTACATCGCCTACGATTGGCCGCAACATGCTGACGCACCCCTTGATGTTCTCGAAGAGTACAATTACCTGAATCTCAAGGTGAATGTAGGGCTGAAAGATGAGGACTTTGATCCTCACAATCCCGCTTACAAATTCTATTAACAGTCGCTTCCTTTGACCGTTGCCAAGTCAAGCGGTTTCGACGTTGGCCAACGCCCAAACCCCGCGTGTCAGCGAAGAGTTCACTGACTCAACGGGGGCGAAACGGC
>JAPOKD010000659.1 GCA_029977825.1 Planctomycetota bacterium
CATCAACGACTTGCCGCTTGGGCGAATACCTCGACCAAAGCGAATCGGCATGTCTTGGCACATTGATTGACGACGCCGACGGTAGCCCACTTACTGACAGGTCATCCACTTCAAGGAACCAATACGCTGGAATTGTGCATGTCGAAACTGGTAAACAGGCTCTCTTTTTGAAACGGCTTCCTGTCGCCCGTTTCCAAGTGACCTGTGCAGAACCAAGTGACCTGTGCAGAAAGTTCACCAACAAGTTCATCTACTTTGCCAGAAGCCCTGGCAACCAGAGACTGAATGCAGGAACAAAGGTAATGATCAGCAGGGTGATCAGAAGCGGAATCAGAAATGGGACTGTTCCGCGAGTGACAGTTTGAACAGAGCTGCCGGTGACGCTGCTGAGCACGTACAGCACGAGTCCAACTGGGGGCGTCAATAGACCCAGGACAAGATTAAGAATCATCACAATTCCAAGATGCAGCGGATCAATTCCAAATTCAACAGCGGCGGGAAGAAGAACAGGGACGGTGATCAATAGCCCTGCAACTGGCTCGAGAATCATTCCAGTGACCAGCAGAACAAGATTGATCATCAACAGGAATACGATCGGATTATCCGTGAACTGCAGCATCGCCTCGGTCACCGCCTGGGGCCCTTGTTCACGAGCGATAACCCAGCCGAACAAGCCTGCTGCCGCAACGATCAGCATGATCGAACCTGTGGTCGTAGCAGTCTTGACCAGTACTCCGCGGAATGCCCGGACCGAAAGTGACTGATAAAAGACGCTCAAGATCAGCACCCACATCACGGCTGCCGCCGCCGCTTCGGTGGGGGTGAAAATCCCACCGAGAATTCCACCGAGAATGATCACCGGCGTCAGCAGGACCGGCAGCGCCGAGATGATTGCCTCCGTGACAGGAGTATTCTGGGCGATTATTTCTTCGCGAAGTGGATTTTTTCGAGCATCTCGATAAACGAAGATGCAGAGGATTGATGTCAGCACCAAGGCGGGTAGCACTCCGGCAAAGAATAAAGCTCCAACAGAAACACCGGCCGATACCGCGTAAACAATCGCGGGAATACTTGGCGGCATGATCGGCCCGATGAGTGATGATGCTCCAGTCAAACCAAGTGCAAACTTTTCATCATAACCGCGTTTCTTCATTGCCGGCACAAGCACGGAACCGAGTCCGGCAGCATCGGCGATGGCAGCACCGCTCATCCAGGAAAACATCAGGCTGCTAAAGACATTTACAAATCCCAGATTGCCGGGAATTTTTTTGAATAGAACCAGTAACATCCGAAACAGTCGGTCGGCCAGACCACCCGCATTACTCAGATAGCCGGTCATGATGAATAGCGGAACAGCAAGAAGCGGGAATGAATCAACTGACCCTACCGTCTGCTGAAGCGCGACACCGAGAGTGATGTCCTGTGAACATGCGACGTAAACAAGACTCGGCAACAGCATGCTGATGGCGACTGGTAAACGCAAAAACAGCAGCACCAGGATGGAAATGACAAGTAAACCCAGAATCATTCGCTCTGCTCCATTTCCAGTTGAAAGGCTTCTTCTTCAACATGGGTTTCACGCGGAATGGGCTTTCCTGTCATCCAGACCTGAACAAGATTCACGAGTGAATGCGCTGCCATCAGCAGTAAGCCCATCATGCCAGCCCCGTACCACCAACTCTTGGGCACTCCCAAAGCCGGCGATCCCACCTTTCCTACATACCAGACAAAATTGGCACCACCAATCAGCAGCAACAGGCACGAGGCTGCGATCACAACGTAGCTCATGCATTCGATAAACAGCTTGCCGCGATCGCCAACTCGAGACGAAATGACATCGACCGCGATGTGGCGTCCCTCGGCCATCACAAAGGCAGCCGAAATAAACGTCATCCAGATCAAGGCGAGTCTCGCGACCTCTTCGCTCCACTGAAACGGAGCGTCAAAGACATAGCGTGCGACGACCTGTGCCGCCATCGTTGACACGATTACCAGCAGAAACAGGCCCGCGACCGTCTTTTCACCAAGCACCATCCAGCGAACACACGTCGCAAGTGGAAGTGGTGTTCCGCTGCTGGATTCGGATGAATCGTCCGTGTTTACATGGGAACCCAATATTGCCTCGTCGGCTTCTGACTTCATGGGTCCGGTATCGTGATCATTCATTGACCATCCTCCTTTGACGTTTCGGCAGTGATGCGGTTATAGACATCGCTGAATTTGAAACCTGTCGAAAAGTACTTTCGACATCGTTCACGGAATGCGTCCACGTCAACATCATCAATGATTTCCATCGTGCCGTCTTTTCGCCATTCTTCGATCAGTTTCTTCTCGTCTTTTATCAATCCTTCATAAACCCCATCACCCAGTTCCTGAATCGAATCGAGTAGCGCCTTCTGTTGCCTGGTCGTCAATCGGTTCCACGTGCGTTCGTTGACCAGGATTTGCAACGACGACTGAATGTGACCTGTCAGATTCAGATACTTTTGCACTTCATGGAATCCCATCGACTTGATAACCGGCACTGGATTCTCTTGACCGTCCGCAATTCCCTGCTGCAGTGCGAGGTAAACTTCGCTGAAGGCAATTGGCATTGGACTCGCGCCGAGTGCCTCGGCCGATGCCTGAAAGATCCGGGCCCCGGGCGCTCGCAGTCGAAAACTCTCCAGATCATCCGGGTGACGGATGGGTTTGTTCGAAGTGAGATGCCGCGATCCATACGCCCACGTATCCAGAACACGTGCGTCATACTTCGTACGGAGCTGGTCCCATTCCGGAGCCATCTTGTCACTTCCCGCAATTTCGAGCATATGATCAAGATCGCGCGTTGCAAAAGCGGCATCCAACACGCCAACCGGTGGGTGCCACATTGCCAGAAATGATGGCCCCGTGATTGCCAAATCCAGCTCACCGGCCACCAACTGCTCAAGTATCTCGGATTCACTGCCCAATTGCGCTGCGGGATAAACCGTCACGTCCAATTCATCTGTTTTTTCACGCAACCGCTCAGATAACAGCTGCGTCCCGTACACATGAGTCGGAGCAGAAACCTCGTAGACATGCGCCATCCGTAACATCAACGGTTTGTCGCTTGCTTGCTCAGATTCGCATCCACACAGCAGCACAACCGCAACCATGACAAGCAGGCACAACCGTCCATCGGTCAGAGATATCTTATTCATTCGGGAGTTTCCTCTTGCAACCCGTAGCCACGACAGGAAGGTTATACCCGAAATCAGCCGACCTCATTGTCTGGCAAGCGTATTTTTGCACGTGGATCGGCCAGTACGATTCATTCACTGCAAGCAGAAGTTCTTATAACAACGCGGCATGAACTGATTCCCTTGAAATATTCCTACGAGAGAAGCGAGGGAAAGCCAAACACACACTCTTCCTCACGAATTCAAATTTCCTGTCGCAGATGGAACGACAAAAGAATTTCAAACTTCCACGCTTGCCACCGGCAGGCTATTTTTTCCGATGCTTCAGCATGAAATCAAGAGCGATGATGTCAGCTGCATCCCTCAGGTCAAGCCGCAAGTGATGCCCCTGATCTTTCGCCTCACAAATGGCAAGCTCGATTCCATCACTGTTGATGTAGGTGTTCACTTTGAGTTCTTTCCCGTGAGCTTTCATGACAGGCGGTAACGTGCACTCATTAAAGGCTCGCCAGACAGCCATTCGCTGCTCCGCTGAATGCATCGTGACCTTCGGATTCGTCGTTCCGAGATAGCTTTTGTCCCGATCACCAATCACTTGCATCAAGTGAACGGGCGTGGTGTCTTTGTCAGGATCATGGGCCCCCTTGGCCATCCCACAACTCATGGGACAAACGGCAGCAAACAGTGCAC
>JAPOKD010000072.1 GCA_029977825.1 Planctomycetota bacterium
GACACAGCGATTGCAAATCGTCGTCCCTGTGTCGTTGCTCCTGGTCTTCGTGTTGCTGTTTGCAATGTTCGGCAACGTCAAGGATGGCCTGCTGGTATTTACCGGCATTCCATTTGCGTTGACCGGCGGCATTTTGGCGCTATGGCTGCGTGACATTCCAATGTCGATTTCCGCCGCAGTGGGTTTTATCGCCCTGTCAGGTGTGGCCGTGCTCAATGGCCTCGTGATGATTTCTTACATCCGCAGCTTGCGAGAAGAGGGAGCCCAATTGGACGCAGCCATCCGTGAGGGAGCGTTGACTCGTTTGCGCCCTGTATTGATGACAGCCTTGGTGGCATCGTTGGGCTTCATTCCAATGGCAATCGCCACGGGAACCGGCGCGGAGGTACAGCGTCCTTTGGCCACCGTGGTGATTGGCGGCATCCTGTCCTCCACATTGCTGACGCTGCTCGTGCTTCCGATTCTGTATCGGCTGGCCCATCGTCCGGACGAGGAATTGGAGGACGTCACTGCCGAACCGGTGCATCCGCAGGCTGCGGCTGCTTCGCAGAATTCATAAGCCAGTCTTTAGATCTGATTCTTAACCTGTACTTTTGAAAGGAAAACTCATGAAACTGATTTCGACCACCTTCGCTTTGATGTTGATGGCATCAGGCGTCGTATTTGCTGCGGACAAACATGACCATGGTCATGGAGACAAGCCTCTCCATGGAGGTTTGGTCACGGAAATCAAGGATATGGACTACGAGCTCGTGGCCAAGCCCGATGTGCTTCAGTTGTACGTGCGAGATCACGGGAAACCAGTTGATGTCAGCAGGGCAACAGCAAAAATCACTTTGCTCTCAGGTAGCGACAAGCAAGAGATTGATTTGAAACCATCGGGTGACAAGCTTGAAGCAAAAGGCAGTTTTAAAGTCGCGCCCGGTACGAAGGTTGTCGCGCAGGTGAATCTTGCAAGCAAGGCAGCGACGGCACGATTTGTTCTGAAGTGACGTAAGGGCGGAGAACGACCTTCTTGGCACTTCTTTGCATTGCCCTAGCGAGTGCGAATGTTTCGAAAAATTGTGATGAGATCCGTTGGTTGGCCTTAGCGGCCTTGTAAGGCGTTCTTGAAAGAGGAAAGATAAATGAGTATTTTTGACAGACTTTTCGGTGGTCATCAGGGTGGCGGCCACCATGGTGGGGCGCATCACGGTGATCGCCACGGCTATGGCGGTGGGTACGGAAGCGGCGGACCTCCAACCAGCGGAGGAGGCAACGCCGGCGTTGCATGCCCGAACTGCAAGGCGCTGAACGCGCTAGGGGCTCGTTTCTGCCAGCAGTGCGGAACTACGTTGGTTCCTTCTGCGTGCACGCAATGCGGAACGACCCTGCAAGCGTGGGCGAAGTTCTGTGCTCATTGCGGAAAGGCAGCGACTTGACGGAACCATCTTTGTAGGCGACAACTTTTCGGTGTCGCTTGCACTGACTTGGCCTGTGAAAGTTCCTGTCATGCATGATTTGATGAATTTGATGATCAAGTTAAGGAGCGTCTGCTTTAACCTCTTCGAGATGTGCTGATGCCACCAATTCGAATCGCTGCGCAGGTTCAGGCCGCTGGCTGCTGATGCACTTTTGACTACCGGATATTCACGCAGCCGTATGCCCCTTCAAGTTGCACTGGCCGCCGTCACATGCGGTGCCAAGCATCGATGTCCTCGAAATTGAAAAGTAGTAATGACGTATCCGAATCGCAAATCCTATTGGTATTCCGTGGCGTTCATCGTGCTTGCAATCGACCAAGCCACTAAGAGTCTCATTGATCTGACCACGCCGCTGGGCTGGTCACTTGAAGTGACACCGTTTTTCAATCTGGTCCATGTTCTGAACCCGGGCGCGGCTTTTAGCTTTCTGGCTGGCGCCGGAGGTTGGCAGCGCTGGTTCTTCCTTGCGATCGCACTGGGGGCTTCAATATGGTTGGCCTGGATGCTGAGCAAACCGGTGCGCCGTCTTGAGGCCTTGGCGTACAGCCTGATCTTAGGCGGTGCCGTCGGCAATGGCTTTGACCGCGTCGCACGCGGGCAGGTCGTCGACTATCTGGACTTTCACTTGCGTGGTATGCACTGGCCTGCGTTCAACATCGCCGACGTGGCGATCACGGGAGGAGTTGTTGCGCTAATAGCAGTTTCATTTCTTGAGGAACATCAGAAGTGACCTATCGCTTTCTTCACGGACATGCGACTGCTCAGGATTGCAGTTTCCGCTTGGTCAATACACAAGCAAGTCAAATTCTCTAGGAGAATAAAAACTCATTTTGAGTTGAGCTCCCGAACTTTAACCAAAGCATAAAGCGCGGGAATAACTGCCAGCGTCAGCACAGTTGAGGAAATCATTCCGCCCACCATCGGGGCCGCAATGCGGCTCATAACTTCAGAGCCCGTACCAGTACCCCACATGATGGGTAATAGGCCCGCCATGATGGCAACTACAGTCATCATCTTGGGGCGAACCCGCTCTACAGCACCTTCCATGACTGCTTGATATAGATCATTGGTATCAGGAATTTTTCCTTCAGAGATGCGTCTTTCCTTTATTTCCTCCCATGCATGATCCAAATAAATCAGCATCACCACTCCAGTCTCAGCAGCTACGCCAGCCAGTGCAATAAAGCCGACCGCAACTGCCACAGATAAGTTGTATCCGAGCAACCACATCAGCCAGACTCCGCCCACCAGCGCGAAGGGAACTGACAGCATGACGATCAGTGTCTCGGTTAATCGCTTGAAATTCAGATACAGGAGCAAGAAGATGATCAGCAGCGTTACAGGAACAACTAGCTTCATCTTTTGTACAGCACGCTCCATCGACTCGAACTGCCCGCTCCAAGTCGCGTAGTAACCAGTAGGAAATTTGACCTGTTCGTTTACCGCCTTACGGGCATCCGCAACGTAACTGCCGATGTCACGCTCACGAATGTCGACAAAGATGTAGGCGGATAGCAGCGCGTTTTCAGTACGAATGCCTGGTGCACCTTTGGCCACCTCAACCCGAGCGACCTGTCCCAGAGGCACCATTGCACCGTCCATGGTGGGCACAAGAACTTCCCGTGCAATTTGCTGCGGGTCTGAACGAAGTTCGCGAGGGTAACGGACTGTCACTCCAAAGCGTTCACGCCCTTCAACGGTGGTGGTCACCATGTCTCCGCCAAGCGCGGTACCGATCACCTCTTGCAAGTCACCTACAGCCAGTCCATAGCGCGCCAGTTGTGCGCGATCTGGTTCGATGTTCAGGTAGAAGCCGCCAGTGATACGTTCGGCAAATGCAGATGTGGTGCCTGGAACCTGCTTGACTACCGTTTCAATCTCGCGGGCCAAACGTTCCATCTCGTTGAGATCCTTGCCGAAGACCTTGATGCCAATCGGTGTACGAATGCCGGTGGACAGCATGTCGATGCGCGCCTTGATCGGCATGGTCCAAGCGTTTGATACGCCCGGGAACTGCAACGCCTTGTCCATCTCGGAAATCAGTTTGTCGGTCGTAATACCCTTGCGCCACTCAGAGGTTGGCTTGAGGTTGATCACCGTTTCAAACATTTCTGTCGGTGCCGGGTCCGTGGCCGTGTTCGCCCGGCCAGCTTTGCCATACACCGAAGCCACCTCAGGGAAACTCTTGATGATCTTGTTCTGCGTCTGCAACAACTCGGCAGCCTTGGTGATCGACATGCCTGGTAACGACGCTGGCATGTAAAGCAACGTGCCTTCATTGAGTGTCGGCATGAATTCGGATCCGAGCTTGCTGGCTGGATATAGCGAAATTCCCAGCACGAAGAGCGCTACGCCAACGGTTAGCTTTTTCTTGTGCATCACGCCAGCGATGATCGGGCGATACACCCAGATCAAGAAGCGATTCACCGGATTTTTAGCTTCCGGCATGATTCTTCCCCGGATGAACAGCATCATCAATACAGGCACCAGTGTCACCGAAAGCATTGCCGCCCCCGCCATGGCGAAGGTCTTAGTGTAGGCAAGCGGTGAGAACAGACGTCCTTCCTGCGACTCAAGCGTGAACACGGGCAAAAAGGACACGGTGATGATCAAAAGCGAGAAGAACAATGCTGGTCCCACCTCCTTGCACGCAGTGATCATGGCCTCAACCCGTTGCGCGTTATCGTGGTCTTCGGGTAAGCGTTCCAGATGCTTGTGAGCGTTCTCAATCATCACGATGGCTGCATCCACCATGGCACCAATCGCGATGGCAATACCTCCCAAGCTCATCAAATTCGAGTTCATGTCCAGCAGACGCATGGCAATAAAAGCGATCAACACCCCCACAGGTAGCATCAAAATTGCCACCAGAGCCGAGCGAACGTGCATCAGAAACACAACGCAGACCAAGGCAACGATCAGACTTTCCTCCAGCAGCGTGCGCTTGAGAGTGTCGATCGCGCGGTGAATCAAATCAGAGCGGTCATACACCGCTTGGATGCTGACCCCCTCCGGTAATCCTGCTGAGACTTCCGTGATCTTTTCCTTGAGGTTGTGGATTACCTCCAGGGCATTTTGACCGTAACGAGACATGGCGATGCCGGAGACGACCTCACCCTCACCGTTGAGTTCAGTGATGCCGCGCCGCTCATCAGGAACCAATTCAACTCGTGCAATATCTCGCACCAACACTGGCGTTCCCTTGTCGGACTTGACGACAAGATTCTCGATATCCGAAACGCCGCGCAGGTAGCCACGTCCCCGAACCATGTATTCAGTTTCGGCCATTTCGACCACACGGCCACCAACATCTCGGTTGGATTCGCGCACCACCTGAGACACTTTGGCCAGAGGAACGCCGTAGGCGCGGAGTTTTACAGGGTCGACAGTGATCTGGTAAGTCTGGACAAACCCACCGATGGAAGCCACTTCGGCGACCCCATGTGCTTTTGTGAGTTGATACCGCAGGTACCAGTCTTGCAAGGTGCGCAGTTCAGCCAGGGTTTTGTCCTTGGCCAGCACGGCATACTGGTAAACCCAGCCCACCCCGGTTGCATCAGGACCGATTTGTGGCGTCACCCCCTTGGGCATGCGACTGGACGCGAAGTTCAAATACTCCAGTACCCGTGAACGCGCCCAGTAAATATCGGTGCCATCTTCAAAAATGATGTAGACAAAGGACGCGCCGAAAAATGAAAAGCCCCGAACGACTTTCGATTTCGGAACCGACAACATGGCTGTGGTCAGTGGATAAGTGACCTGGTCTTCAACCACCTGCGGAGCTTGTCCTGGGTACTCTGTGTAAACGATTACCTGAACATCAGACAGATCGGGAAGCGCGTCCAGTGGTGTCCTGATGACGGCGAATACACCGCCAACAACGACGAACAAAGTAGCAAGCAGGACCAAAAAACGGTTTCGTCCTGACCAATCAATGATCTTTGCAAGCATGGTGTCCCCCAAAGATCAGTTGTGACCAGTGTGTGGATTGGCCGCACTTGCCGTGACAGGCTTGATGGCGGTGATGATCCATTCGCCCTGGCCACGCTCAACGAACTCAAAGCTCAAAGACATTCCAGGCTTCAGACCAGATAGCAGGCTGCTATTTGCAACCTTGAATTCCATGGTCATGGCAGGCCATTTAAGGGTGGATACCGGACCGTGTGCGATCGTCAGCGAACCACTTTTGGTATCGATGTCCTCGATTTTTCCTTCTGCACGATGACCTACGGATGCCGTGGTCTTGGATTCTGCCGATCCTCCTTTAGAAGCTGCCGCCCCGTGTCCCGAATGTCCCAGCCCCCCGATCGCAGCCTTGAGGTTACTTTCGGCGTCAATTAAGAAGTTCGCAGCAACAACTACCATCTCGCCATCTCGCACGCCCTCCAGAACCTCGATGCGATCATCGCTACGCGCGCCAAGCTTGACCTCCCTTGGATCGAAGCGTCCTTCCTGCACTTGAACAAGAATGATTTGACGAGTCCCGCTATCAATCACGGCGGACGTAGGAACGGTTAGCACAGAACGCTTGCTGTCTACGGGCAGTTCGACCTGCGCAAACATGCCGGGCTTGAGAAGTCCATGTGGATTCGACAACTCCACGCGAACCGGAACGGTTCGCGTCTCCGATTTGAGGGTCGGGTAAACATAGGTAATTGCCCCCGAAAACTGCTTATCTGGATAGGCGTTGATCCGCACAGTGGCCTTGGCACCGGTTCGAATCTGACCGATGTCTTGCTCAAAGACATCGGCAATCACCCATACAGAGGCCAGATTGGTAACTTGGTAAAGCATTTCTCCCGGCATAAAACGCATGCCTTGAACGGCCTTCTTCTCGGTAACGATGCCCGAAACTGGTGAACGCAGCGTTAATGTGCGACGCGTCGCTGTAGATTGGGTCAAAGCCGTGATTTGTTCATCCGAGATATCCCAGTTGCGTAGTCTTGACAAGCTGGAGTCCGCCAGTTCACGCATGCCTCGCTGGGCTTCTTCACTGGCACTTTTCAAGGAATCAACACCTTGCGATGCAATGGCGTATTCACGCTGAGCGGAGACCAATTCGGGACTGTACACATCGAATAGTGGCTGGCCTTTGCCAACCGGTTGACCCGTTGCATTGACATACAGACGTTCTACATAGCCCTCAAACTTGGGAGCAATGGTGAAGGTCTGGCGCTCGTCAGGCTCTATTCGTCCTGCTGCACGCACGGTCTTGTTCAGAGCTTGCGTGCTTGCTGCCTCGACGCGCACGCCCAGCTTTTGAACTTTATCCGTGCTGATACGAATCAAATTTGCACTACCGAGTGTCGATTCCTGCTCTCCCTCATAGACCGGTATGTAGTCCATGCCCATAGGATCTTTCTTGGGCGTGGGCGAGGTGTCGGGCAGCCCCATCGGATTCCGGTAGAAGAGTATTTTTCGTGCTTCAGAAGCACTCTTGGCTAGCGTATTTGTTTCAGCACTACCATCCTTATGAACAATGGCTTGCTGTTTCCCATACCAATATCCTCCACTTGCTGTCAAGGTTGCAACGAATACCGCCGCCATGCCCAACTTCAAGGCAGTTGTCATAATTCTTCTCCTACGATGCGCTCGATATCCGCGAGACGCATTTGTGCATTGATGCCTGCCTTGACTTGATTCAACTTGGCTTGGCGGATTTGCTTTTGAGCATCCAGAAGTGTCGCAAAGTCAACTTTTCCTGATTCATATCCAGCAAGAGCCGACCGGAAGTTCAACTCTGACTGGGGTAGAAGACTTTCTGTTGTCAAAGTGAGCGAGCGTCGCTCTGACTCAAATCCTGTAACGTTTTCATAAAGATCAGCCAGGACTTGGTTGTTTATCGCTTCTCGTCTGGAGCGTGAGGCGGAAAGCATGGCGTCAGACTCTCTTTCCTGTGCTCGACGAGCGCCTTGCTGCAGTGGGATATTGATTTCAACCATCAACTCCCATTCGCGAACTGAGTTGCCGTATTGAATGGGTGACGCGCCCACAGTGAAGTCAGGAAATCGATTTTTATAAGCAAGTTCACGTGTCTTTTCCGCCGCTTTGATCTGTGCACCTTCAACTTGCAAGAGTGGATTGTTCGAACGAACACGTTGTTCTAAGGCTGAAAAATTCAAAACTTCCGGCGTAGGTAGAGACCGAATTTGTGTTGGTCTTGCTAGTGGTTCATCGGCTTGCCTGCCTGTCAGAGCATTCAACCTCGCTTGCAATTGACGACGCTCCGACTCAATGAAAATCAACTCACTGCGTATAGCGGTTTGTTCCACTTGAGACCGGATAACGTCTTGCTGAGCAGCCAGCCCACTTGCATACCGAACCTGAGCCACTTTTTCTAAACGAACCATTAGATCCAAAATTTCCTGGGTCAAGCGTTCGCTTTGATCTAAATAGTAGAGTTGTGCGTAGGTTGTTTTTATCTTCGAGGCCAACTCAAGCCAAGTACTTGTTACACGTACTTTCGCTGCTTCAGAAAGGGCTTCAGCTGTTTCACGCTTTAGTTCACGCTTGCCAAACCAAGGGAGGTCTTGCATTAGCAAGTAGCGCGTGCTTCCAACACGACTGGGTGAAAGGGTGGGTCCCTGTTCTCCCATACGTGTGATGTCACGCCACTCAGTGCGAAATTTAGGATCTGGGAGTGACCCGGCAGGTATAACTCTTTCAGATGCAGCATTCGCATCAAAGCTCATGCTGGCTAAGTCAGGATTTCTTTCCTTGGCTAGCTTTAGTAATCCTTGCAAATTGCTACCAATTTGTAGATCTTGGCCGTAGCTCGTTGGGGCAAGAAAGAGAGTGAAGCACGCTGCAGCGATGGCCGATTTGAAGTTAATCATTGCTTTCCTCGCCGTAGGGCCGCATTCAGCTGATCAATAACTTCGGCCCAGTCTGCGTCCTGGAGTATTTCATCACGTAGCAGGGTAGATTGCGCCTGCGTCCAAAAGGGCGCGTTTTCCAAACGAATAGATGGGTCAAGGGGGCTATGGTTCTCTAGAAAATGTTTTATGCCATCAACATCGGATGGCAGACCCAACTGCAAAAAGAGTTCAGTAAAGCGGTGGTAGCTTTGATTCATTGCACAGATTCCAATTGGCTTCAAATGTCGCTGGCCTGCGCTTGGTCAGACTAACGATTTCATTTTCTAAATATGTACCTGTTGTGAAGATGATGGCCAGATTACATTCATGTAACCTGATGACCTACACTGACTATTTCATAACCTGGTTTTAGTCTTATTCACCACGACGCAAGCGAAGGGCATTGCCGATCACCGAGGCCGAACTGAAGCTCATGGCCAGCGCAGCGATCAATGGGGACAGCAGCCAGCCAGTCAATGGATACAACACACCCGCCGCAACAGGAATCCCCAACGCGTTGTACAGAAAAGCAAACATCAGGTTCTGTTTCATGTTGCGCACAGTGTCCTGTGAGAGCGTGCGGGCTACCGCAATCCCGCGCAAATCACCTTTTACGAGAGTCACCTGGGCACTGTTCATGGCCACATCAGTGCCTGTTCCCATGGCGATGCCGACATCGGCCTTGGCCAGTGCAGGTGCGTCGTTGATACCGTCGCCAGCCATCGCTACGATACGGCCTTGTTTTTGCAACTGGTCCACGAGAGCCAGTTTGTCTGCGGGCTTGACTTCACCATGCACCTCGTCGATTCCAAGTCGTTCGCCAACTGAGCGGGCAGTGGTCAAGCCGTCACCTGTCGCCATGACGATACGCAGACCGGCAGCCTTGAGAGTGGCCAGAGCCTCGGGCGTGCTAGCCTTGATCGGATCAGACACGGCTAACAAGCCTGCTAGTTGCCCATCAACGGCCAGATGCATTACGCTTGCTCCCTCTGACCGCAATAACTCCGCCTGTGACACCAGTGCCTGGACAGCCACACCAAGCTGCTCCATCAATGCCGTGTTGCCCAGAGCCAGTTGTCGTCCTCCAACCTGACCTCGCACGCCAATTCCTGAACCCGACTCGAAGTTCTCAGGTTTGTCCAAAGACAGATGACGTTCGCGGGCCGCGCGCACGATGGCATCGGCCAGTGGGTGCTCGCTGCCTTGGTCCAGGCTGGCCGCAAGGCGCAGCACCTCTATTTCGTTAAAACCCGGGGCAGCCACCGCGCGATCAAACGCCGGTTTACCCTCCGTCAGCGTGCCGGTTTTATCGATGATCAGGGTATCAATTTTTCTCAGATTCTCAATTGCAGCGGCATCGCGGAAAAGAACGCCATGGGTGGCACCACGCCCGGTGGCGACCATGATGGACATCGGTGTGGCCAGGCCCAGCGCACAGGGGCAGGCGATGATCAGAACCGCAACTGCGTTAATCAGGGCATAAACCCAGCTTGGCTCGGGACCGAACAGGCCCCAAGCAAAAAAAGTGAGCAAGGCAACGCTGACAACTGCCATCACGAACCACCCCGCTACGGTGTCAGCCATTCGTTGCATCGGTGCTTTGGAGCGTTGCGCTTGGGCCACCATTTGAACGATTTGAGAGAGCATGGTGGCCGCGCCGACTTTTTCAGACCGCATCACGAGAGAGCCATTGGTGTTGAGAGTTGCTCCAATCACCTTGTCGCCAACTCGCTTAGACACTGGCACGGGTTCACCGGTCAGCATGGATTCATCGATGGCGCTACTGCCCTCGGTCACTACTCCATCAACTGGAACTTTTTCGCCGGGGCGAATGCGTAGCAAATCTCCTACATGCACATGCGTTAATGGAACGTCTTCCTCAGAGCCATCGGGACGCAGGCGACGTGCCGTCTTAGGGGCCAGCCCGAGAAGTGATTTGATTGCAGCAGAAGTCTGAGAGCGAGCCTTGAGCTCAAGAACTTGTCCCAACAAGGTTAGTGAAATGATGACAGCCGTTGCTTCGAAATACACAGCGACTCGGCCCATCGAAATAAAGGAGTCTGGAAATACCTGCGGTGCCACAGTGGCAACCACGCTGTAAACAAAGGCTGCACCGGTGCCCAGGCCAATCAGTGTCCACATATTGGGACTGCGGTTTACAACAGATTGCCAGCCTCGAGAGAAAAATGGCCAGCCAGCCCATATAACGATTGGCAGTGAAAGCGCAAATTCGATCCAGCTTTGCACAGACATGTCAAACCACTTCAACCGGTGGCCAGCCATCGCCAAAAATGTCACGATGATGGTGAGTGGAAGCGTCCACCAAAAGCGTCTTTGGAAGTCACGCAACTCGGGGTTTTCGTCTTCTTCCAACTCAGGCAAAAGCGGTTCGAGTGTAATGCCGCACTTGGGACAATTTCCTGCATGATCCTGCCGGATTTCAGGATGCATAGGGCAGGTATAGATTGTTCCTGCGGCAGCAGATGTCATTTGCGACTTTTCAGCGTTTCCGCTCATGTACAACATGGGGTTGACATCAAACTTCGTTTTGCATTTGGTCCCGCAAAAGAAAAATGTGCTTCCCATGTGTACAGATTGATACGCAGCCTGCCTGGTTACTGTCATTCCACAAACAGGATCTTTTAGGTCCGTGGTGTTGCTCTTACTAGATTTCTCAGAAGAAGACGCGTCGGGATGTTCTATTGGGTTGTGGTGAACGTGCCCGTGTTCGTGGGCGTGATGGTCGTGTTGGTTTTCATTCATAGTATTTTTTAGTTTTTAAAATTCAACATGACGGGTGCGTCAGGAAGTTCGTTTTCATGCTTTTCATGAGCGGAAAAATGGAGGCCGATCACATTCGCAATTGCCGCTATTCCTTTTAATGCACCTGTCTCGAACTCTGATCTGGAGAAATGGTCTTGCATGGTTTGACATATCGACCGCCAACATTCATCGCCAGCCTTGATATGAATTCCCCTGTCGGCAACGATCTCGACCGCACGATCAGCAAGCAGTACATAAACTAAGACACCATTGTTGTGTTCAGTGTCCCAAACTCTTAGCTGAGCAAACACCTCGATGGCGCGGTCGCGAGATGATTGGCCCTTGAGAAGACGAATGCCGTCTAAGCCACCTTCTATCGCCAAGCGAATCTCACCGCCATGCAAATGTTCACTGTTATGAATCGCTTTTGTGATGGCATCAAGGCTTTCACGTTTAAAAGCACGGTGGACCTGCCAATCTGAGAACAGCAAATGTTGAAAGATACGTTTGATTGGCATAGTCACCACCTTCCCGATGCGCCGCCGCCGCCGAATCCGCCACCACCACCTCGAAATCCGCCGCCGCCCCATCCATGACGCCCACCCCCTGACATACCGCCTAATCCGTGAAGCACCGTAGACGCCCCGATCAGCGTGACGAACATAGCGGCAATGCCAGCGAAGATGGCGAGAAGCAGTGATCCGACAACCAACCAGGCAAGGCCAGTCACGACCATACCCGTGACGAGTGAACCGCCAACTCTTCCGAATGCACTGCGCAATACACTGCCGACACCTAAAGACACAATCAACAAGAAGGGGACAAGTTGACGAAGTCCTTGATCGGAATTTTTGGAGTGGCGTTGATGTTCTGGTAGTGGTTCACCATCGATTACAGAGATGATTTGTCCAACGCCCGATTGAAGTCCTTGGAAAAAATCGCCTCGCTTGAAATGGGGAACGATAACTTCACTGATGATTCGCTTACTGGTGATATCAGATAAGGCACCTTCTAGACCGTAGCCGACTTCGATACGTACAGTCCGATCATCTTTGGCCACCACCAAAATAACGCCATCATCCACCTTCTGCCGACCCAGCTTCCACTGCTCGGCTACGCGCAGTGCATATTGTTCGATGCCCTCAGGAGCGGTGGTTGGAATGATCAATACCGCCAGCTGAGATCCCTTGCGGGCTTCAAATGCTGACAGGGTTTGCTCCAGTGCGGTCTTCTGATCTTGTGTGAGTGTGCCGGTTTGATCAGTAACATGCCCCACTAGGGGCGGCACCGCAACCTGCGCCTTGGCAACGTAAGGAGCGAAAAGTGCCAACGATAGCCAGCAGGCTATCAGAAAGCGGTATATCACTCCTTTACCAATCATTTGGTGATCCCGGGTGTGGAGCTTTGATTCGCAGCCGGAGCGCTATCAAAATTTACAGAGGGAGGCTTGGCGATTTCTTTCTCATTCTCCACAGTGAAATTGGCCTTCTCTTTGTAACCAAAGACCATTGCGGTCAGATTTGATGGGAAGGACCTGACTGTCACGTTGTATTCTTGAACTGCTTTGATATACCGATTTCGTGCCACCGTGATGCGGTTTTCGGTGCCTTCCAGCTGTGCCTGCAAATCTCTGAATGCTTGGTTGGCTTTCAGATTAGGATAATTCTCAGATACCACCAGCAGGCGAGAGAGCGCGCCTGACAACTGACTTTGTGCCTGTTGAAATTTTGCGAAAGCAGCCGGATCGTTGATTAGCTCCGAATTCACTTGGATCGAGGTGGCTTTGGCTCGTGCTTCCACCACTTTGATCAGGGTGTCTTGCTCGAATTTAGTTTCCCCTTTGACTGTGCTCACCAGATTGGGGATCAAATCTGCGCGTCGTTGGTATTGGTTCAGAACTTCTGACCAACTAGCCTTGATTTGTTCGTCAGTACTTTGGAAAGTGTTGTACCCACAACCACTCAGAGTAAGGACAAAGACTGATATCAGGAGAATAAATAATTTGCGCATGCTGATTACTCCAAAGTGATTGTGAATTTTCAGGTTAGCCGCAACAGCAGCGACCTGAGTTTCTAGGCTGCGATGTACACCCGGGCTTGGTAGTTGGAGTCGCAGGAGAAGACTCGGCTGCGATGTTCGCGACGTAGTCCTCTTTGGCCAGAGCAGCGATAAGCGAGGTACTTCCTACTTGCAAGTCGCCCTGTACTTTGGCTCGGCCACTTAATAGATCTACTTCGACATGTACCACGCCAGGAACAGCTTGCAATGCTTGTTTGACATGCTTGACGCATGATCCGCATGTCATGCCCTCTACTGTCAATTCAATCGTTTTCATTAATGTGTCCTTTCATGTGGTTCATTGATTTAAATACGCATCAATGATTCAGTGCTGATTAGTCTTTGGGTGTGCCAGATGACGGGGAAAGATTCGGAAAAAAGCGAGGAGTTCTTTTTGCGTATAGGTCGTACACGTCACCAAATTGAGATCGCATCTCCTCTTCTTCAGTAACAGCCAGTCGACCGTACATGAGAAGAAGAATTGGAAACATGACCAAGGTCAGTAACGTGGGCCATTGCAGGAGAAAGCCAAGCAAAATCATCACAAAGGCTACATATTGCGGATGCCGAATGCGTGCATAAGGACCGCTGGTGGCCAGAGAGTTACGCCGTTGAGCGTGGTACAGGACATGCCAAGCTGTAGAAAGCAAATAGAAGCCATAGCCAAGGAATATGTAGCTGGCGATGTGCAAAACTCCAAAATGTGGATCTCCTTTCTCGCCTAGTAGTGTCGACCACAGGTGTCCCGAGTTATGGGAAAGCAAATCAAGTCCTGGGAACCGAGTTTGCAGCCAGCCCGACATTAGATAGATGGTCAGCGGAAAACCATACATTTCAACAAACAAAGCAACGACAAACGCCGCGAAGGCGCCAAAGGTCCTCCAGTCACGTCCAGTAGCTGGCTTGAAAAAACTGAAGGCGAACATGATGAAGATCGCTGAATTGAGAATTACCAAAGACCACAAGCCATAAGCCGATTCTGAGTGGTTCATGATGGTTCTCCTGGTTTGCGTGGTTCTGAACTGCTGGAATCATGGTGGTGATGTCCATGGCTTCCATGACCGCCATGCATGAATACGTGCATCAAGGGGCAGGCTAGCAACAGCAAAAATGGCAAAGCACCCACTACGTGGGCCAGATGCTCCGTGAGTAGGAAGTAGGCCGCTACCCCTCCAATTACCAGCAGTCCAATCGCATAGCGCGTGGTCCAAAAGCTCGGTGGCGCCTCATGACCTTCA
>JAPOKD010000040.1 GCA_029977825.1 Planctomycetota bacterium
AGGTCGCCTTCACGGTCAATTACTCGATGCCTTGGACCGTCGCGGACTCTTGAGTGCAGACAGCGAACAGCTGCAAGGGGAAGTGGATTCCTTTGTTGCCGAAATCGCCGCCAGTGAACAACTTCCACTCAATGAAGCCGAGCGTTCCCGTTTATCAGCTGACTTGCTCGAAGAGACATTGGGGCTGGGGCCCCTTGCTTCCTTGATGGCAGACCCGTCAGTCACCGACATTCTGGTGAACGGCCCGCACCACGTTTTCGTGGAAAGATACGGTAATCTCGAATTGACCAGTGTCGAATTCCAGGATGCCGATCATTTGACCCGAATCATTCAACGGATTGCATCACGCGTGGGTAGACGCATCGACGAGTCCGTACCGATGGTGGACGCTCGCCTGCCTGATGGCAGCCGTGTCAACGCGACCCTACCCC
Organism: Planctomycetota bacterium; assembly: GCA_029977825.1. Classification (GTDB taxonomy): domain Bacteria; phylum Planctomycetota; class Planctomycetia; order Pirellulales; family Pirellulaceae; genus Rubripirellula. The sequence goes on from JAPOKD010000040.1 coordinate 432, forward strand.
CGGTAACGCTTGATGGTCCCACACTTTCCATTCGACGATTTGGCAAACGCAGACTTAGACGTGACGAACTCCATCGGCTGGGAATGTTCAACGACAGCATGGCGGAATTCTTTTCAGTCGTGGTTCGTTCACGATTGAATATTCTTGTTAGCGGTGGCACAGGAAGCGGCAAGAGTACTTTTTTGGGGGCGATCTGCGAGAGCATTCCCGACGGCGAACGCATTGTCACCATCGAGGATGCCGCCGAGTTGGTGCTCGATCAATTGCACGTCGTACGCATGGAAACCCGGCCCCCCAACGTGGAAGGAACTGGCACCATCGCCGCCCGTGACTTGGTGGTCAACGCACTGCGAATGAGGCCTGACCGGATCATCGTGGGAGAGGTTCGAGCAGGAGAATGTTTGGACATGCTACAGGCAATGAACACCGGGCACGATGGATCGCTTACCACTGCACACGCGAACAGTCCTCGCGACGCCATTTCGCGTCTGTCGACCATGGTGCTGATGAGCGGGATGGAACTGCCAGCCTCTGCCATCAGGGAACAGATCGTATCGGCGATTGACTTGATCATTCATGTGCGGCGGTTCGAAGACGGGATTCGGCGAGTCGAGTCGGTTGATGAATTGGTCGGCTTGGAGGGAAACACACCCCAACTGCAACAAATCTTCTGCTTTAAGGTCACCGGACGCAAAGGCAAACGCTTGCAAGGCAAGCATGTTGCTACGGGCACAGTACCTCGGCTGGTCGAGAAACTGCGAGCACGCTCGATCGACGTGCCCACGTCATGGTTCGAGAAGGAAACGGGGCCGACTCGATGACGACAACGGTCCTGATCATTCTAGCAATCACACTATTTTTGCTCTCATGTGCAAGTTTGGTGCTACGTCGTTCACTTGCCGACTCCACCGCTGGTAATCGCCTTGGGGAAAGCATCGCTTTTCTTTCTTCATCAAGCACCGACTCGCAAACTCCCGACCAGACGGCCAGTGCGCCCAATCGCCAGACCACCAATCCCCTCGCCCGCCCCTTGCGTTATGCACCATGGGCTTTGGGACTCATGGCCACTCTCAGCGTCGTGCTACTAACCTCGTTTCCCAACATAATCTCAATTTCAATCGGTTTCGTGGTCGCCCTGATTCTTACTCAGCTTGAGAGTGCTTGGTACGACTGGCGTATTAGTCGCATCGAGGTACAACTTATCGACTTACTTGACATGATGATTCCCATGCTGCGGAGTGGGGCCGGAGTATCGACCGCACTTGCAACCGCTGCAGAATCGACAGGATCGCCCCTACGTGAACAAATTGACTGGTGCGTTCAGCGGATCCAATTTGGTGATTCAGGAAGCGTTGTTTTCCAAAGGCTCTCGCAACGCATACCGATCGACGTGATAGAGTTGTTTGCCACCACGATGAGCGTCCACTGGGAAACAGGGGGATCTCTGGCTCCCGTACTCGTATCGGTGACACGAGTGGCTCGTGATCGCCAAGAAGTCGCACGTCGAATTCGAAGTAACATTGCGCAAAGCCAATTTTCAACGCTCGCTGTGCTATTACTGATCTACTTTGTCGCGTTGGTACTGTGGCTGGATCGCCCTGAACCAATGGAAGAATTCGCAAGTAGCGGAATCGGTTCCGCGGCCATTGCAGCAACCATTGTTCTGCAAGCAATTGGAATTGTCTGGATGAACGCAATCAGCAAGCCAAAAACATGAGCACCTCACTGCGGATCCTTATCGTCGTATCGCTGTGGGCAGTGATTGTAGCTGTGGGTTACATCTGGCTGCGGAGGTTTCGGCGGCGCAACTATGCTTTGGTGCGTTTTCAACGCGACACGGAGCATCCGGACGACTCCGCACGCGATGGCGCGAGCGTTGGCTGGTTGCGACGACAGATGATGCTAGCAGGATTCTCTCGACCTGAAGCTGGATTCCTGTTGATTGTGACTTCAGGGTTAATGTTGATCGTGGGAGCGGCATGTGCGCTCGTATTTCGTTGGTCAGGTATTCAGCAGCAAGTGCTCGAAGGTATTGAACTCGTGCCCGGTGGTTTGTCCGGGATATTGACCCCCGTCGTAATTCTATCGCCTTGGCTGATTACTCTTCTTGCAGCCTCAACTCCACTGCTCATCGTACGAGCGTCGCGTCGCAAGCGGATGATCGAGGTATCACGAGATTTGCCCTTAGCGTTGGACCTATGGGCTACACTTTCCGAAGGTGGCATGGGTTTTGATGCTGCACTGGACCGGTGGCAAAAAACTCAAAAACCAGGTCGAGCGCTAGCAGATAACTGCCGAACTTTCCAACGTGACCTGATCGGTGGTATGCGACGCAGTCTCGCCTACCGTCGCATGGCAGACCGACTTGAGATTCCAGCGCTCTCCCGGTTCACAGCATCCATGATCCAGTCCGAACAAATGGGTAGCAGTGTTGCTGAAACATTGAGGTTACAGGCGGAAGATGTTCGCGCCGAACGGAGGGAAAAATCCATGACCTTTGCACAATCACTGGCGACGAAACGTGTCATTCCGTTGGTTATCTGTTTTTTACCGGGACTTTTTGTATGGCCTTTGGGTCCATTTTTCATCCAGTTGCTGAGGATCGTAGATTCACTGACCGGCGCAGGATCATGAAACAGCTCATTGATGAAGCCCATGGCTCAGTTCTGCTTCAGTCGGTGGAGGTGGCTGACAGCTTCTGGACCCGTTTTCAGGGCTTGCAGTTTCGCAAAACCCTCCCCAAAGGAAGGGGACTCTACTTGACCCCCTGTTCGTCGCTGCACACCTGTTTCATGCGTTTTTCAATCGATATCATCATGCTTGATGAAAACCAGATCGTGCTGCAACACCGTCGGAATGTCTCTCCCTGGCGGCTCGTTTTCTGCCCAAAACGCACCTCCAGCGTGATTGAGACTCAGGTTGATGCCTTACCTGATCTTGCCGGGAAACAAGTGGCTTTACGATCGACCGCACTGTAACAAAAGCGGTTCCTGAGCGATGTTTTTATCAAGCATCGTATCAATTGTGACGATTCTAATGACTGTCCTGTGGTCGGACCTGCACTGAAAACGAATGCGCACTGGCTGCCTGTCGACAGCTCGTTATCGATTCTATCCGCTCAAGGGAAACTGCCATGTCGTCTCAGCCGGCACCGCCGCTGAAGCTCCTTCGACGCCTCTTGCTTGTCCTCTGCTTGCCTACGGCTTGTCTATCCGGTGCGTTCACAAACACCACGGCGGCACCCCAGGAACTTGTTCCGCCGCAACCGCAAGTGGGCGAAATTCTCAAGACGCATAAATTACTCGAAGTGCCAGAGATCCAAGCAGCACCTCAAGGTAACGCCTTGCCTGCTGAAGCCAGAGAAAACCTGCCAGTGCTTGGACCGGCGCGTATTCAGGCAGATTTCCCAAGTGATTTGATTCTTCCACCCCCCAGCGAAGCAACGCAAAAAAAGGTTGATCGCTTTGTGGAAGCGCAAATCGATCCCGAAATCCCACTGCAGTTGGTGCTGGGTCGCCCTAAGATTCTGCGTTTGGCAGACACGCCCACGAGGATCTACATTCCGGACGATGACGTTATCCGAACCGAGGTGATTGATCAGCAAACCGGTCGTGAACTGGCTGTTACTGGAGTTCGTCCGGGCACAACCACGCTGATGCTATGGTTCAATGACGAAGATGTCCCCAGCGGCCAATCGGTTGTAAGCTATCTGGTCCGCGTCTACGCGGACCCCATCTTGATCCGTCCCGTTGGCGATCTGGAAAAAGAACTCAACGAAAAGTTCCCCAACAGCCTGGTCAAATTGGACGAAATTGCGGGCCGTCTGATCGTGCGTGGAGAAGCACCTGACGTCATCGAAATGTCCCAAATCCTTCAAGTTCTTGTTGGGGCACGTGGAGTCCGGGCAGGCCTGACGCGTCCCCAGAATCAGTCGACCGTAGGGGCTGAATTCAACTTTGCCACACCCAGTGAAACACTGGAGGCTGAAGAATCTGCAGCAGAACGTCGACGAATCATCGACCCACTCGCGCTTGCCCAAGCTGGAATCATCAATCAGATGAAGGTAGTCGGTGAACAACAGGTCATGCTCAAGGTGACGGTTGCCGAAGTCAACCGCAGTGCCGCCCGAAGTATCGGCCTGAACTTTGGCGTTGACAACTCAAACGGAATGACAGTCTTCCAGTCTTTGACGGGCAATCTGTCACAGAGCGGTGGGGCAACCAGTAATCAGGGCGGCCCGAATATTCTTGCATCCTTGGACATGGGGCAAGTTCGCCTGGCGATTGATGCACTTCGCAAACTGAATCTATCACGCACACTTGCAGAACCGAATCTGGTTGCGATGAATGGTGAGTCCGCTGACTTTCAAGCGGGTGGACAATTTCCAATCCCAATCATCAGTTCTGGTGGCGTTGGAAACAACCTTCAGGGTGTTTCGTTCGTACCTTTTGGCGTATCACTCGAGTTCACACCCTTCCTGCAGGACCGCGATGTAATTCGCCTGCAAATGAATGCATCAGTGAGCACACGTGATGAGTCACTTGGAACCAGCATCGGCGGTGCTGGAGGCGGCACCTCCGTTGCGGGATTGAACAGCCGCGACTTTTCAACCACGGTTCAACTACGAAGCGGACAAACCATCGCCGTGGCCGGGCTGCTGCAAACCAACTACGGAGCCAGCACGGATCGCGTGCCCTTCTGGGGGGACTTGCCCATCATCGGTGCCACTGGTGGCGCCAACCGCACCAGTAGCGGTGAGCAGGAACTGGTGATTCTCGTCACTCCCCATCTGGTTGCACCTGTCGACGGATGTGAGCCCCTGCCACTGCCTGGCTCAGACATGCATGAGCCCACGGATATCGAGTTTTTCATTGCCAATCGCCTTGAAAGCCGGAGGTCGCAGGATTACCGAGCCTCCGTCCGCACCGACCATGCACGGCAAAAACGTGCAGAACACTGCTGTCCAGAAATCTACATGATCGGAGACATTGGGCCAACGGACCGTTGCTGCCCTCAATCAAACCATACCCCACACCGCGCGCTGTCGACTAACCCGCAAAACGCTACGCCAGCTACACCTGCGGAATCAACCCACTTCACTGACTTGATTGACTCCAGCGAGCAGACCGATGCGGATCAAAACACGTCGCTACGCAGCATGATCAAGCGAGGCCCCCATGTTAACTAAAACTACCAAAACAAGTCTCTGCAACATTTGTTTGGCAATTACCGTGACCGCAGTAACTGGTTGCGCGTCGCGAGGCGGCATCTGCGGTGTTGATCGTTGTGCCGACATTCCGGCTGGCGCGATCCCAGAGCCAGCGGGCGTCAAGGTATGTGATTGGCAAACCGCTCAGGTTTCAAACGCCGAAGCCGACCAAACCGTCTTTTACAAGTGCGACTTCATTGGAAACAGCGCTAGAATAGCACCTGATACCATCCAACGGATTGCCAGAACTGCTGGCAGTGGCCTGGCATCCACACAGCCATCAATCATCGAACCGTCAGGTGATGACCAACTCGACGCTGCACGTGTAACTGCCGTCACGCTGCAACTGGCTTCCTACGGAATCAAACAGCCAACAGTGACCGTAGCGATTCCTGCAGCACTTGGCATGCAGGGTGTTCGGGCCGAGCGTATCGCGGATGGATTAGGAAGCGTTGGTAACGGCAACGGTACCTTTGGCAGCGCGGGCCGCAGAAACGGGGCGATCGGACTGGGCGCTGCCTTTGGAAACACGCTATCAGGGACAACCTATTGATGACCACGCGTCTTAGAACCGGTAATAGAAGTACGGTCCTACCGTCTCTCTTTCTCCTGCTGTTTACGCTCGGATGCGGCAGCATCGGGAAGGACAAGCAAGTTGACTTTTTAAAGCCATTTGCGTCTACTGCACCACACAAAGCACCGATTTACTCACAAACCATGCCCAGCGAGTACACGCTCTGTGTAGAAACCGCAAAAACAGTGGCGCAGCAGGGGCACGCTGTAGAAGCGATCAAGCTTTATGAACGAGCTGAAACATTATCGCCAGAACTAGCCGCACTCAATGCGGAGCTCGCTCCTCTTTATGCCAGTGTTAAGAATTACGACGATTCAATCACACGTTACCAGCGCTGTGTCAAGGATTCTCCCACCAACATAGAGCTGTCCAACAATTTTGCGTGGACATTGATGGAAGCCAGACGTTACGAGGAAGCGCTCACAGAAGCTACGCGGGGTTTGCAGTGCGAGGGTGACACGACACGCCTGCAAGCAACTCTCGCGATGATTCACTATCATCGGGGAGATCATACCAAGGCTTACCAACAGTTTGCAAAGGCACACGGCCCCACTGTCGCCCATCACAATCTTTCTCTGCTGGAAATCGATTCTGGCAACCTCGAATCCGCAATGGTACATTTGAGGATCGCGAATCAATCTCCGTTACCAAACGCGGAGACAGAAGTGTTGTTAACCGCACTCGAATCGCAAACAACCCAGCACTGACTGCTCTGCATCACTAGCGATTTCCGCGCTGACACGCCATCTTGATCACAGACTCGAAACCACAGTCCGTGCTGATCTCTCTCATCTTCCTCTCCGCCTCCGGTGGCGGCTCAGCACGTTTAGCGCGTGCGGTCACTTAGGGCTAACAACAAGTTGCCTGCCCTTTAATGACAGGAACATTGCTGACGGCTGCTCAAGTGAGAGAACGTTTTCCCAGGGCAATAGTCCTGTCTCTGCCCTTGGGGAACGCCGGTGCCGTGCATTCACCGAAATGTTGCCCCCATGCCGGAAGCAGCAGTTTTGCCCCGGTGGCGCGACTGCTGCCACTGAGGACCACACAGCACAGAGCCTTCTCTTCATAGCAGCGCCCCCGTCTTCCTGCCTGCTCTGCCACAACGAACTGCAAAGCAGCTGGCGAAGGTGCCAGTCAATTCCGACAAGATCTATTTTTTTCTTTAATAAAGTCACCACGGCGGGCCACCGGTTAGGTTGAAATGATCGCCAAGACGAAGCCAAGTAATGAAACCCGACAAACAACAACATATTTTCGAGGAATGGATCGCCCTGCACCGCGGGCTATTGTTCAAGGTTGTTCGTTCTTATGCATTCAACTCACACGACCAGGACGATCTCTTTCAAGAGATTGCCACGCAGTTATGGAACTCTGTTCCCGGCTATCGTGGCGACAGCGCTGTCACCACATGGATCTATCGCGTGGCACTTTATTCCGCCATGGGATGGTCCAAGAAAGAAAATCGCCACCGCGACAACCAGCGGACTCTTCTCGCAGACAACCGCTTGCTGTTACAGCAAGCCAGCCCGGAGAACCCACAACTGGAATGGCTGTATGAACAGATATCGAAGCTTGACGAGATCGAGCGTTCCCTGACGCTTTTGATGCTCGACGGGTTCAGCTACCGGGAAATCGGCGACACGATGGGAATTTCAGAAACTTACGTCGGGGTGAAATTAAACCGCATCAAAAAACGACTCACAGAATACTCCGAACAGGAAGACCGACATGGAATTTGAAGATTTACAGGTCATCTGGAATTCACAGCATCAACAACCTCTATACGGAGTGGATGAAGAAGGTTTACACAATACGCTCCGAAACAAAAGCAGGCGATTTCGCCGACTCATCTTTTGGCAACATGTTCAGACCTATGGCAGTAGCGTCTTCGCGATCACGGCCATCCTGGTGCTTCTCGTCCTGAACGCATCTGGCGTGTTGGAAAGCATGGGATCAACTCGATCTGTACGACCTTTGTATGGATGGGAGATCGTAGCATTACTGGTAGCGCTGCTGTGCTGGCTCAAATTCCCCCTTGCCACCTATCTCGGGTCCCAGCAACAGAAAAAACAGGAACAAGAAAGGTGTGTTTCACTTCGTGACGACCTCGACAGGGAGATCAAACGCACACAGTTTCAGATCAAAACCAGGACCCATATTTTGCTGGGCTTCATCCCACCGTATGTCGGAACAGGCCTGTTCATTTGCATCGTGTTTGGCGTGACTGGAATTTCAGCATGGAAGCTGATTCTTGCCATTTCGGTTCTGGTTGTCGCTCTCGTTTTCGAATCGCGATGTCAGAGACGATTCGTGGAGCGGGAAATCATCCCCCAACTCCGCGACCTGGAAGCTCTGCATGAAAAGCTGACAGCAACCCAAACCGACCCAAACTAACTGCAGGCAAAGAAACCGCCCCCGATCTTTAGGCACATGCGGTTAGATTCCGTCACTCCCCCTGGCAGACACCCAGGCGAACCAGTCTTTACAGGCAAACGGTAAGCAGGCAACTAAGCTGCCCCAGAGATGCCGCACAGATGCCATGAAAAAATGCGCTCCCTGCTCTGAATTGAACTCCCACCCGTGGGCTCAACACAATCGTGAAACGATGTCCTTCACTACTGATTGAACGTCCCATTGGGCATATTAGCGATGTTAAAAGCAATTCCAAGGATGGCTATGATCGTATACAGAACCAAAGCAATGATTCCCATGATCAGTCCAGCGATTGCCATGCCTTTGCCCCCTCGGCCCTGATTTGCGAAGTGGATACCGAATCCACCTGTCACGGCCGCTGTGATCCCGAGCGGAATATGCAGCCAACAGCAGCACCCCAGCGTTAACGACAGGATACCAAAGACCAGAGACACGATAGAAACCGGATGTGCCTGATTAGATGCGGCTGTCGGAGCCACATGCTGCGTTGGCGCGGCGTTGCCACCCCCGCTTGCTGCCGGAGGCGTATAAGGTGAATTCTGCGTAAATGGATTGGGAGCGTTCGAGGGTGCAGCGCTGGGCAAATCGTCAAACAGGCTTGATTCAGTGCTTCCCGACGCGGTGCCGCTGGTCGCGGAAGTCGGTGCAGGATCTGCCCCTCCAGGATCGGGCCCCGCAGCAGTGTTACCAGCGGGTGCGGCGGGAGCACGCAGCTGTTTTCCGCATGGACACTTCACGACCTTTCCCGCAGCACTGGCCGGAATATTCAAAACAGCTTCGCAGGAAGGGCATTTGATCTTCATGTTTGTCGCCATTGACCGCAGTGTGCAAGTTCTAAAGCTCTGTAACGGGCGGATAGTATACAACAATTGGACCAAGGTTTGGTACGTTGCTCCAAAGCGTGATGACGGCGGGAATGAAACTGCGGGAACGAAGTCGTTTACGGAGTAAACTGCGTCTGACGACAAGCCAAATTCACTCCAGCGTGTGGGTATTCCGATCGTTCGTGATTCTCCTGGCAGCATTAATATTCTTCTGGCAACATTGATCGCGAGGCAGCCCAGATTGAATGTGTCGAGCAGCGTGAGTAGACGTCCATCATGGGTCTGCGCATGAACAAACTCGTTGGCCCAGACATGTTCCCTGAAGGCAGAGTTCAGCCAGATACTGGCCCGATCTCCGAGCGGGGGTCACTTCTCGATCTCCCGCATCGCGGCTTGATAGATGCGCTAGTGGTTTGCGTCCCTGGTCGCGTTATTTTCCTTTTTAAAGCAGTGACTGCACCAACCGTCTAGTTCCGTGCGGGGCGCCGAAAAGGGTGCGGAGTAGCTGCCATCAAAAAACGGGGCTCCCCGCGATAGCGAGAAACCCCGAAAATAACAGTACGGATGAGAGGACTTGAACCCCCACGCCCTTGCGGGCACTAGAACCTGAATCTAATTCAAGGGTTTGCGAAACACAGGAAACCCCACAAAACACGGGTTTTTGAAACAACCAAAGCGATGGAATCGGATCAAAACCGACGCAACGGGTGCCCCCGTTACTTCACCCCCGAAAAGCAATTTGCCTGATATTCTCCGGCTGTGATGACGCACCAATTCATGATCTTGATTGACATCTTGCGAGCTTTTACCACTGTGATCGGTTACGATAGGGTTGGCGTGTGATGGTCTTGCCCAACCCAATCGGGCGTAGTCAATTCCCAGCTTGTTCCGTGGCAGAATGCGAAATGAACGTTTTGCGTTACTTTCTCATATCAACAGTTCTCGTCTTGTGTAGTGCAAGTCTTGTAACGACATTGGCTCAAGGCCCCTCAAGGTCGCCGCGCGAGATAATCAAAGCATCCGAACGGATCATCGAGGGCGATCGCAAGCGAGGAGTCGATACAAAGGCCAGCATTTACTACTTCTTGTCCAGCGCTCATCTTCAAGTGGGTACGCCTGACGAAGCGTTGAAGGCGATTTTGACGGGGCGAGAAGTTGCAGCAAAGAATGGCGAAGACCTGGTGACCGCAAATCTGATTTTGCTGCAGTCAGTGGCTTTGAATCAGTTGGATCGCAGCGAGGAGGGGGTCGCCGTCTTACGAGAAGGGTTGAAGCTGTCTCGTGAACTTGGGAATCGTCGCCTGGAAGTAAAAATGCAGACCGAATTGGGTAGCAATTTGGTCCAGCTAACACAAAGTAGCGAGGCCGTTGCTGCGTACGGCCGGGCCATCCGGTTGGCGAATGACATTGGTGACCAGGAACTCGCTACGCCAGCCAAGTTGAATCTGGTGACGCTGTTGTCGGACTTCGCGACGGAAGATATGGCCGTCGATAAGTTGAAAGAGATGCTGCAGCAGGCGAATCGCACAAAGAACCCCCTCTGGCGGTGTTCGATCGAATTAAATCTCGCATCTTCTTTGGCGGACGTCGGTCGGTTTGACGAGGCCAAGAAACACATTCGTAGTGTGCAGGAACAGTTGCAGGTCAGTGATAACCACTTTCTGTCAGCGACTGCCTGGTTCAACTTGGCAGTGATTTACGAGCATGAAGGGAATGCGGACGCCGCCGCACGCTGTTTGGAGGCCGCGCATTTTCAAGCCCAGCTCGGTGGCAGGAAGGAACTCTCGGATGCGATTCAGCAAAAGATTGCACTGAAAAACCTCAATAGTATTACGACGCTGGATGCCTTCGTAGGCAACCTCGAAGACCAGTTAGATGAAAAACCGCCGGGGCAGCGCCGTCGCGAGATCTTGCAGGCACTCGCGGAATGCGAGGCACTGCGGGGTAATTGGCGGCGCGTAGCGAGCTATCAAACCGAACTGTACCGGCTGTCCAAAACACAAAATGTGGATACGATTCAAGCGGAAGTAAACGACTTGCTCGAGCAGCTCGAAGTACAACAACGCGAACTCCGGATCGAGGTTGAAAAATCCGCAAGGTTAATTGCGGAGAATCGCGTGGAAAAACAATTGCGCAGGTCTCAGTTGGACGCGACGCGACTCTCATATTGCTTATCGGCAGCGAGCTTATGCTGTGTCGCGCTTGTGATCTGGGTATTAGTGAGACGTGCATTCATTCGACGTTGGATATTGTCCCAGAAGCAAATTGAGGGTGTGTTGCGAACTGCTAATGACACTTGGAAAAACACGTTTGATGCGTTGGACGACGCTGTTTGCACGCTCACAGAGAACGGAAAGGTTGAACTATATAACAATGCCTTTTGTGAGCTTTTCTTCGCGAGTCTGCAGCGGGATTCAAGCGTGAGTGTTGATGATATCATTACCCATTATTTTGACCATGCGGATGCACCGTTCAAAGGGATTCGGAAATTAAGGTATGAAAGTGATGGGTTTGAGAAGTGGTTTCGCATCGACAGACTCGCGTTACCGTCTGGCAGCGAACCTATGGGTGAAGTCGATTCGATTCTTGTGATTCGCGATGTTTCTGCCGATATCCGAATTCGTGAAACGATGTTGGCGAGTCAGCGTGCGGCCGAAGACGCCACGAAGGTCAAATCGGAATTCGTGGCGATTGTAAGTCATGAACTGCGCACGCCATTGGCTGCGATCTGCGGTGCGATTGATTTGATCCGTGAGGAATGCGAACTCACGGCGGCCAGTGACCCGCTGTTTGATGCGATTTCAAACGCCTCGCTGCGGTTGTCACGTTTGATTGACGACCTGTTGGACTATTCCAGTATTGAGCGTGGCAAAATCATTTTGACCAATGCTCCGTTCAACCTGGTGCAAACGGTGGAAGATTGTGTACGCCCCATCGCCCACCTGCGACCGGACCTCGACGTGACACTGAATGTGGACAAGCCTGTTCCCAAGTTCTTGTTGGGTGATGTTGTGCGGTACTCTCAGGTATTGTCCAACTTGCTGGCGAATGCTCAACGTGCGACAGACGTCGGGCGAATCAACATCAACATTACGGCCAATTTTCCGACGAATCAGGGTGTTGAGTTGGTTACGGAGATTGAAGATACAGGAATTGGCATTCCTCTAGAAAAGCAAGAGCGGGTATTTGAACCTTTTGAGCAGGCAAGTTGTTCTGACCGGCGGAGGAACGGCGGTGCGGGGCTTGGATTGGCGATCTGCAAAAGTCTGACTCAAGCGATGGGCGGAGAGATCACGATGACCAGCACGCCCGACTCTGGAAGTACCTTTTCTTTTTCAACCCGCTTTGGCACCGTGGACGAATCGAAGGTTGTGGAAGATGGTGCGCCGGCAGAACAGAGCGAACTCCGTGTCCTGGTGGTGGATGATGATAAGTTCTGCCGGATGATCACCGCGCGGCTGGTCGAGAGCTTGGGACATCAGGTCATGACTGCCGCAAGCGGTGTGGAGGCCATTCAAATGGGCGCGGTCGAACTGGCTACGTTCGATCTGATCATTACGGACCTGATGATGCCAGGTATGACCGGCTTTGAGGCAGCAGCCAAGATTCGGACCTGGGCGGCTGCCGATGATTTGCCCATCTTTGCTTTGACTGCGAAGACTGGAGCTGCTGATCGGCAGACATCCCGGTCAGCTGGGATCAACGCCTATCTGGTGAAACCGTTGGCCCGCGACCAACTGGCCGCGAAGCTTGCACTCGTGAATCCGAAAGTGCGGACTGCTGACCAATTGTAGCAAGGATCGCTGGTCAGTTCGAGAGCGGCAAGCTGATACCGACTCGATAACCGCTTGATGCGCGAAGTCGATTGGTTGCCGGGGGCGGTGCTCGCAATATACACGTTTTTTTGGATGGATGGCCCTGCGGGTGGCCCACAAAAAACGGAGCCTCCCGCGATAGCGAGAAACCCCGTAAATAACGAGTGCGGATGAGAGGACTTGAACCTCCACGCCCTTGCGGGCACTAGAACCTGAATCTAGCGCGTCTGCCAATTCCGCCACATCCGCGAACTGAACTGTGTTTGGCTTTTCCCTGTGCAGGAAAATAGCGGCAACACCGTTAGGGCTGCCACCATGACTGAGGAGAGAATAATAGTTCGTCGGATTACTGGCAAGGGTCATCCTGGGAGGGCCGACGGTTGGAGGTATCCAACTCTCCTGTCCTGTGATGGACTAGAATGAGCGTCGCAACCGCTGATTTGAGGCTTTGGTTCTTCGCATTGCCTGGATGCTGGAAGCTATCGCTCGTGAATTAGGTCCTAACCAATGAAAATCCACTGCCTGGGCACCGCCGGCTATCATCCCAACGACACACGCCAGACCTCCTGCTATTACCTTCCGGAAGCAGGCATTGCACTTGACGCCGGAACGGGCACGTTCCGGCTCCCGAACGTGCTGGTGGGGCAGACCCTCAACATCCTGCTGTCGCACGCGCATCTGGATCACATCGCTGGTTTGACGTTCTTGTTGGACGTGCTGACCAACCACCCACTGGACCAGATTCAGATTTGGGGTGAGGCAGACAAACTTGCAGCAGTGCAACAACACTTATTCCACCCGCTTATCTTTCCCGCCAGTCTGGATGCCAGTTGGAACGCTATCGACGACAATGAAGAGTTTGTGATTGGCGAAACCAGAATTTCCTGGCGTCCGCAAAACCATCCTGGCGGCTCGGTGGCCTATCGTCTCGAATGGCCGAACGGTAAACGACTCGTATACTCGACCGACACCACCGGTGACTGCAGCCGCGAATATGTTTCATGGAGCCGCGATGCAGACCTATTGATGCACGAGTGCTATTTTCGCAATGAAGCCGCTGAGTGGGCCCAGAAGACAGGCCATAGCTGGACGGATCGAGTTGCCGAGATCGCCACTCTAAACACCCCCAAGAAGTTGCTGCTGACCCACGTCAACCCACTTGAGCATGGTTCGGACCCTGTACAAAGCGATTTGATAAGGGAACGCATCGACGCCGAGACCGTGATTGCCGAGGACGGGATGGAAATCGATTTTTAGCGTCCAGCTGGCGGACATAGTCGTCAAGCAACGGAGACCAACGCCAACGGCTTTTGAAAGCCCCGATACTAAAAGTTCTGGACTAGCCGAGCGCCGCCGCGTGGAATCAGAAACGCGGGATAGCCGCCAACATCAATCGGGCGTATCGAGATAGGGATCCTGGCCGATTTCCCGCTGCATTTTCTTTCGCTCTTTTTCGTGGTGTAACAGGATCATGCGATCGCGAAAATGAGTTTTTTCCACTTTGAGCTGTGCTCGTCGAAACAGCCCGGCATATCGGTCCACCGATCCCTCAACCTGTGCACCTTGCTGTTTCAGACGTTCTGCTTTCTTGGGGCCAAGCCCACCCTTGAGAATATCGTCATCGAGCGACAGATACTGTCGATAGGAACCACGGTCTCCCTGCCGACCACACCGGCCAATCAACTGTCGGTCAATCCGGGCAGCATCGTGCAGCTCTGTGCAAATCACATGCATACCGCCAGAGGCCTCAATCTGGACATCCAACTTCACATCAGTACCGCGCCCTGCCATGTTCGTAGCCACGGTGACTTTGCCATAACCTCCCGCCTCGGCCACGATCTCAGCTTCCTGTTCGACATTATTTGCATTCAAGACCTGATGTTCGATCCCGATCTCTTCCAGCATCTGTGAAAGGATCACACTTTTGTCGATCGAACGTGTGCCAACCAGTACGGGTCGCCCCGTCTCATGCACGTCCTGAATTTCCTGCACGATCGCTTCGAACTTGGCCTCCATACTGCCAAACACGCGATCTGTGAGTTGCACTCGTTGGGGAGGCTTATTGGTAGGCACGCGAATCACCGGCGTGCCGTAAATCTTCCTCAACTCCCCTGCACTGGACGCGGCCGTTCCCGTCATTCCAGCCAGGTGTGGATAACGCAGGAACAGGTCCTGAACCGTGATACGTGCAGCCTGTCCAGTTGGCACGCTGATTTCCAATTCTTCCTTGGCTTCAATGGCTTGATGAATCCCATCTCGCCATTTCCGTCCTTCTGCGAGACGCCCTGTGAACTCGTCCACAATAACGATCTCATCGACGCCTTTATCCCCTGGTCGAACGACGTACTGCCGATTCAGAAGAAACTCTTCGTGCACTTTGATGCTGCGTTCGGTGTACTCGTACAGATCAACCAGCCCCATCGTGCGAACGAGATCAGTTTTGGGCAGCGCCCGGACACGTTGTCTGCCCCGCGCAGTCAGTTCGTACTGCTTTGTATCAGGATCAATGGTGTAATCTTCTTCCTTGACGTAGTTTGCGCCATGCTCTGCTGCCCACCGGTAGGTATCTACAATCTGATCGCGAACGGTATCTTCGATACTGCCGATAATCAGCGGTGTGCGTGCTTCATCGATCAAAATACTGTCGGCCTCATCCACAAGGCAGAAGTGCATCCCCCGCATCACGATTTGATCACCTGACCCCGAGAAGCCTCCGCCGCCATCACCCAGCATTTCCGTCTCAACACGATTCTGGGCACGTAACAACAAACGATCACGCAAAAAGTCGAAACCAAATTCCTTGGCAGTCCCATACGTCACATCAGCTCCATAGGAAGTTCGTCGACTTCCCTGATCATCTGGCGTCTGAATGACGCCTACCGTCAATCCAAGCCGCTCAAACAAGGGACGCATCCATTCCGCATCACGGTGCGCGAGGTAATCATTGACGGTCGCCAGATGCGCACCTTTTCCTACCAAGGCATGAAGATAAAGTGGCAACGTCGCGGTGAGGGTTTTTCCTTCACCTGTCTGCATTTCGGCAATGCATCCCTCAAACAGAGAAATGCCGCCAACAATCTGCACATCATAATGCCGCATTTTCAAGGCCCGGCGTCCAGCTTCCCGAACCAGTGCGTATCCCTCCGGCAATAAACTGCCCAGTCTCTCACCTGCCATCGCACGGTAACGAAGCGCGAGTGACCGTTTACGCAACTGAGCGTCGCCCTCTGCCATCAATGTCGGTTCCATCTCCGATATCTCTGCAAGCTGTCGCCGCCAGCGGAGCATCTTCAGTCGGAACCCCCGCGCTGATGCGACGGACAACGCTCGCTGGGACTCACCTGCTCCAGCATTGCTGACCACCTCCGTGCTGCCTGCCCCCAGAGCAGAACCCGCATCACTCAATTCAGAGTTCTGGCCAGGGATGGCCGGTAGCTTCTCTATCACCGCACCATAGGCATCAACCTCACCCTGACTGACCGTCGCAGTAGCTGACTCCCGATCCTCTGGAGCTACAACTTCTGACTCCTCAGTTGGCCGAAGATCGTTGCCACCTTGCGGTGCGACTTCAGACTGGCCCGCCGGATCCGCATTCCCATCCTCAGGAGGTGGATGAACGCGCTGGGGCTGGGAATCACCATCTGAGTGATTACCTGCTCCGGTTGGGGTTGGATCCGAACTGGATCCATGTTCTTCGGCTGACATCTGGATTATTTCAAAATAGTGAAGAACGATGTGCTGTGTTTCACGGAGCAATGC
>JAPOKD010000085.1 GCA_029977825.1 Planctomycetota bacterium
GCTCAGTTCTTCGAATCGTACCTGTTTCCACCGTCCACCCTCGCCGTGTCCGGTCTGAGATGGAGTGGTGCTGGGGGGTGAGGTTCCTTCGGTAGCGGACGACATGACTAGGCAAAACCTCATTCGAGACGATTAACAGATGAGTGTAGGACCTCCTGTCCTGATTCCATTGTGGCCGACTTCCGCGCAAACCGCAAATTTGCCGGAATCACCCCCCGTCCGCGTAAGGATTTTTCCTCAGGCAACGGATTGATAAAGGGCCTTTACTCGCTTCTCATCCAGCGGGATCGGGTTGAATGTACCCGTCCATTGTTTCAGGGCGTCCTCCGTGAATTGTTCAATTCCCTCCTGAGGGACAGCGAGCTCCTTAAGAGAAGTAGCCAGATTGGCCTCTTTGAGCCATTGTGTGAGCATTGCAGCGAGTCGCTCAGGTGCGTCTTCCACACGTACGTCAGGTTCTACCTCGCGAACCAGTTCGGCGTACCAAGGGGCATGTTCTACGCCATTCATGCGGACAACTGCGGGCAGCATCAGCCCAACTGCCTGACCATGAGTGATTCCGTGGTGTGCCGTCAGAGGATTCGCAGTTGCATGGGCCGCCCCCAGCATGGAGGTTTCGATTGCCATTCCAGCAAGGCAAGCCCCTAATTGCATGTGACTACGAGCTTCCAGGTCTTTCGGTTCCGCGAGAACGCGGGAGAATCCTTGGGCCAGCATTCCAAATGAACGTCGGCTGTAGGTAGTTGAAATTGCGTTTCGTCGTTTTGTGACATAGGTTTCGATCGCGTGCGAGATCGCATCAATACCAGTAAGTGCCGTTACTGCGACTGGTTGGGTCAGTGTCAACTCGGGATCAAGTATCGCAACACGACAGGCGGCGCGAGGATCGCCACACGCCATTTTAGTATGTGTTTCAGCATCGCTGATCAGTGCAAACGACTGTGCTTCGCTTCCCGTGCCGGCGGTCGTCGGAATCGCAATCATGGGAAGCATGTCGCACGTTGCTTTGCCGACGCCGTGGTAGTCGTGGATCGTCCCACCGCAGGAGTAGACAAAGTTAATGCCTTTGCAACAGTCCATGCTGCTACCTCCTCCCAGACCAACCAGCAAATCAGGTTTTACCTCTTTGGCACGCTGTACTCCTGCGTCAACCATTGCTGAGGTCGGGTTTTCAGAGAAGTCGTGAAAAGATGCTACTTCAAGTCCAGCCTGACGCAGTGAATTGAGGGCAGCAGTGTCATGGCCTGCCTCCATGATCCCGCGGTCACTGACAACCAGAACGCAGCGGGGGTTGTATTCACTGGCGAGGGCCCCGAGTCTGGCAATGGTACCCTCACCAAAGATGAAACGGGTCCGGCTTTGTATGTCAAATGGCAACATGGAGGGTCATCGATGGGGGGATTTCTGATTCAGCTGTGGACGCTTTGTGGCTGACGCAGGCGGGCTATATGCATCGTACTCTACGGATCTGGCCAGTCGAGACCAGGACGAGTGTAGATATGCCCGTACCAGGCACTGGAAACTCAATTTGGTGCAAGTGCACTAAGGTCGAGATCGTCGTTCATTTTTCCCTGCAAGGCAATCAGGCGTTGGAACAGATCGGCAACCACAGGTTTCATTCTTGACTCCTGAGCCAGATCGTGCTTTTCCATGGGATCCTGCTGAAGATCGTACAACCGCAGTACCTTCGCATCCGGGTAAGCCATAAGTTTGTACCTGTCCGTTCGAATGCTTCTTTGTTTCGCAAGGTAGCAACCGTAGATACTTGGGTAGGGACTCGAGGCACCATCAAGCAGAGGCAGTAGACTGTTGAACTCGACGTGTTCGGGCTGTTTGACACCTGCAAGTTCCAAGGTGGTTGGCATGATGTCCTGAAGATAGATCGGCTCGGCAATTTTCTTTGCCGCGGCGACCCCAGGTCCAACAACAATGAACGGAACACGCACGCTGTGGTCATACATATTTTGTTTTCCCAACAATCCGTGTTGACCTACGGCCAAGCCGTGATCTGCCGTAAAGAAAATCCACGTATTTTCCCGTTTGCCTGATGCCTCGAGAGCCTTGAGGATGCGACCAATCATTTCATCCATGTGTGTGATGATCGCATAGTACTCCTGGCGATGAACCTGAATTGCGTCGGGGGTGCGCGGAAACGCTGCGATACGTTCATCTCGCAATCCAGGGCCGCAGCCAATCTGATTAGCGAAAGGATAGCGTGGCAGAAAGTTGTCTGGAATCAGAATGGAATCTTTGGGATATCTGGCCACATATTCGGCTGGCGACTGACGCGGGTCATGCGGAGCATTGAATGCCAAGTACATAAAGAACGGAGAGTCGTTGCCGGCTGCATCTTTCATGAAGTCCTGTGCGTTGTTGGCTACCACTTCGCTCCAGTGGGTGCCACCTTCCCAGAATCCACCAAACTTTGGATCAGAGGGAGACCATGGATCGGTGCCGTCAGCGGCAGGACGGTTGTAGCCAGCTTCGGTTGCTTTCGGCATTCCGGGGCGGATATCACGGGCGATATCAAACGCTTTCTCTGCACTTGCTTTGCAGTGCCACTTGCCAGTCATGTAAGTTCGATAGCCGGCCCGTTTCATGTGTTCGCTCCACCAACGGCCTTGTTGTCGCTCCTGTTCGGATTTTGCGTGCACGGCGTTGGCATTCCATACAAAACGGCCTGTATTCAACATGGTGCGACTGGCAACACATACGGCACCGCTCCATGAACCCATGTTGAAGGCATGTGAAAAGGTGGTCCCTTGTCGCGCCAGTTCGTCCAGATTTGGCGTCTGAATCTCCGAGTTTCCAGATTGGTGAATTGTGTCAAAGCATTGATCATCAGCGAAGATGAACACGATGTTGGGTCGATCGTCGTTTCCGAATGTGTGCCGAACACTGAGAGACAAAAAGACCGCAAGGGTAAGCAATAAGTAGGGACGGATCATCGTTTCCTCAAGCCAGAAAGCATTTTATGAATCGCCCCAAGTTTAGCAGTCGAGATCAATCAGGATGCCATGGGAGATACAAATCGATTTGTGTTTCTCCAAAGATTCGATATTTGACGCGGTGTCGCCACAGTTCAAAGTACGGCGCGAGCGGATCAGTGAGTCCAGTAGCTTTTGCATAGAATGGCCACATTAAATAGTCCCTCAGCATGGCATCGCAAGCTGTAAAGTAATAGGCAGGCCTGAGTATCCCAGGTAACGGCCCTGCATCGACCTTCTCCGTAAGTAGCGAAGAGTCCTGAACGATCGCCTTCAGAAGATCCGATTTTTCCATGTCGTCTTTGGGGTGTTTTGGTGGAATCCCCTCTAACACACGAACTTTAAGCTCGGGTTCAAGCGCCGCAAGAATTGTTGGGGCGTCCACGACCTCCGCGAATTTCCGGATTCCTTCGAGCCACTGTTGCGTCAGTTCGCTTGCCACTGTGGGGTCGAGTGGCTCAGGTTTTCGAATGACGAAGTAGGCATCGCGCCCCCCTTCTGGACGTCGATCATCACCGGCGGCGGTGAATAACTGGTCGAGCCGCTTTTGCAGGTCTGCTCCGACAGAAATGCCATCAAACATCCCTTGCAAAGCCATTCCGTCAGGTCGAAAAGACTGGAAGAAACCGATCAAGGATTCTCCATTGGATGGGTCTGCGTCTTCTGGTACCGAGCCAATCAGATCATGGCAACGCTGGATGAGATCTTCGGGAGTCATTGACTTCTCATGAAGGCCGATGTTGGATGGGAGATTGCCCCTCGTAGGCTAATCAAGTTTAGTCATCGGACAAGAGACGGTGTCGTCAGATAGATCGTGTCGTCAGATGCTGCAGCGTCTATCCCTGAGCTCGTTGCGACTTCGGAAACCGGAAAAGAACCCAAGCGTGTTTCCATTCCTGCTGTGGAAAAGGAATGCTCTCGCGTCCTCTTGAATCTGGATTCAGTGGGCGCCGTCTCCGGCGTTGATGTCAGGGTTGTGGTGCAATATTGGCTGGAACCGTTCCCGGCAGAATCTCTTCCATGGAAATCGGCTCAGGCTGCTCGTCAAGCACCATGAGATGAATTGCGTGTAACAGGGTACCCTGCTGGTACTGCACATTCTTTGTTGAGATTGCATATTGAGAAAGTGAAAGGTAGTACTTTGTCTGTGCTTCACTGGCACGGCGTTGAGCATCGAGTAATTGTTCGAGGCTTATTGGAAGACCATTGCCTCGATTGGTTTCCATTCCTTTCAGGGCGTCAGTTGCTGCCAGATACCGATTCATGTTCGTTTGCATCTGCACGTACGCTCGGTCGCATTCGACTACATCATTGGTCAAGTCACGCAGGATTCGTCGTTCCTGCTCGCGAAGTAATGTATTCTGTCTTTGCACTTTCAGTTGCGCATTTCGGACCGCAGCATGGGCCTGACGGAATCCCACGGGCATCCGTAGTTCGACGCTTGCTTCGTATTCCTGATAATCCCCCGATCCCAGTTCGCCAAAGGCACTGTCATCGCCGGCCAGGTGCTTGCCCAGTCCGCGAATACGGTAGGTCGAAACAAGATCGAGTTCTGGCATCAGGAAATTTTTTGCAGCGAGAACTTCCATCTGGCTGCGTTTGACCTTCAAACGCGTCTGTTGCAGTTCGCTGCGAAGTTGAACCGCCTCAATGGCAATGGAATCCCAATCAAATACCAGTGGCGCTTCGTTGGGTTCATCCGCTGGCCGTATCAGCACGCCATCGGTAATCGTGATGCCAATCAAGAGTCGCAGATTTCGTTCCATTGTCTGTACGCCAAGTGGTCCAGAAATCGCATCATTGACCTCAGATTTGAAACGATAGTACTGTTCGCGTGCCATCGCTTCATCGGTACCCGTTCGCCGGTTGTTGTTCTTCAGCGCCGCAAAACTCTGCCAAGTCGCTTGGCTACGTTTCAGAGCATCGCGTTTCGAGTCCAGAGACCGGTAGGCAAAGTAAAGTTCCCAATATGCAGTGATGACATCGCTGATGTAGTCTCGAAGTTGTTGCCGGAATTCCGCCGCGGTCAAATCGTTGTTGACTTTCGCGATCAACACCCCGTTGTAATTTCCGGGAACTGCGCCCGGACCGGCGATACGGTTGAAGGTCAGGCCGCCCCCTTGAAGAAGAGGTTGCCGCATCTCGGCTTGGAACTGCGTTTGCCAAGCGCTTGGTGTGATATTGCCAGTGGCGTTGTTTGCGTCATAGTCGGTGATGCTGCGTATTGCGAGTTGTGCTCCGGTCGCAGTGTATTTCGACATCTGCAGCACATAGTCATGCGTGTCCTGCTTAAATGCATTCGCACCACCACTGATGAACTGGTTGTTGTAGCGACGGTCATTGTTCTGCCACTTTCCAAAGGCATACAGGTTCGCGTCAAATGCCGACAACGCCGCTTCGATCCCAGTTTGCGGGTCGGTGACTTGAAGTGGGATGGTCTGTTCCGTGTAGATTCGCTCGGGATCAGTGAGAATCATTCCTCCC
Source organism: Planctomycetota bacterium (assembly GCA_029977825.1). GTDB lineage: Bacteria > Planctomycetota > Planctomycetia > Pirellulales > Pirellulaceae > Rubripirellula. The sequence goes on from JAPOKD010000085.1 coordinate 5,472, forward strand.
AGCTTTCTCAGGACCTCCCCGTTTTCGATCGCCAGGCGAATCGCCTTGTCGAGCGTCATTTCCCGATAAGTTGCTGCGTCAAGATCTTCCGGACGCTTCAGGGTCAGCGGTGCAGCAGGCAGTTCTGTGATATTTTCGGCTGGCGCCCCGGCATCCACTCGCCGCATCAGGCTGTCAATCTTGTCGGTGCGGTTTCCGATGGTTTCAGGAAGGTTGCGGTAACTGCGGCATCCGGGTAGCCCTGCAAGGATCATGGCGCAGGCAAAAACAGCAGCTGGCGTTTGCCACTTTTTCTGAGGTTTCGGTGGTGTTGGGATTTGGTTCACCGAGATTTCAAGCCATGCTTTGCTGTACGAGGTGCGCATCGGCGTTCGCTGTCGCAGTCTTGATAGACGCCACTAATCGATTTTTTCGTACCAATCGTTGCAGGCAGTCCAATCAAAACGTGTGGAAATGCGGTAACTTCTAGGGAACAGCGTGAAACAAATGATGTTCCACGGATGAGATGGTCGATGCCCCTAAGATTGAGGATTCGATTCACCGACTGTGCCGGTTTCCTGATGTGAATTTGTCAACGAGTTTCCATGCCCAATCCAACTCATCGCAACGACGGCATTTGGAAAGATGCTGAGGCATTGATCGAGCGAGTGGAACTTGCTGCGCGGGGAAATGCTGGGCCAACGGCGTTTTTTGATGATCTCGTCGAAGGCTTGCGACTCACAACGCATGCGAGTGCTGTCACTCTTTCGGTTGCCCAGAACACCGAGGCCCAGAACACCGAGGCCCAGAACACCGTGGCACAGAACGCAGAAGTCCAGGCAGAAGAGGTTGTCTTGTTGGCTCGCAGCGGTGTCCAGTTGCATGCGACTGACGCAAACGGGAATTCTGTTCACGCATCCAGGGTACCGGTCAATGAGACAACAAGCGATTTTACATCCCATTGCCGTTGGTTTGATGGCGAATTCGGGTCCCAACTGAATATCTGCCAACGGTTGCAGGCTGCACGTCGGCTGCAGCTTGATTTCAGTTTTGATCAAACCTTGGACTTCAGTCTCCGAGAACCCATTGGTGAGTTGGCAGAGGTCCTGCTTGATCTTACTGCGCCTGTTGTTTTGCGAGATGAATTGGATGAATTGCAAAAACGCGTCAATAATCGGATTGATCGTGATGATTTGATTCGAGGTTTGAATCAGGGTATCGGATTGAGTGATTCGTTCGGGTCCATTGCCACCACCCTTGCGTCCGCTTGTCAGTTTGATCGGGTAAGCCTTTTGCAATGTCGTGCGAAACGGTTCCGACTGGTGACAACATCAGCTCGGCAAAAGGTGGTTCGACGTGCACGCCAGATTCGTCTGATGGAGCGACTGGTTGGGATCGTATTGGCTGAGTCAGACTGCTTTGAGTACCAGGTTGGTGACGCTGCCGAGCTGGAAGCAGATGTTTCGGATGCATTGGAACCCTATTGCAATCAGTCAGGATTCCGCGAAATCTACATTCGTTTGATACGCGATGTGCAAAGTCGCAAGCCAGTTGCTGTTGTTGTAGTGGAGCGTTTTCAAGCTGCGGAGACTCAGCTCGAGCGAATCAAACAGGATATACAGACACTGCTGGCTCCTTTAGAGGATGCTGTCAGAGACGCTTTGAAGAGAGAGGACTTGGGGTGGGGGCTCATTGCGTCGCGAGTGTGGAGTCCCGGAAATCGAAAAAAGATTGCTGGATTTACCGCGACCCTGACTGTTTTGGTGGTAGCCGCTCTCTTTGTTCCCATGGAGTTGCGGTTGTCTGTAGAAGGCCGGGTCGTGGCAACTGAGCAGAGTCGGCTGTTTTCACCAACCGAGGGAGTCGTTTCAGTTGTTGAGGTGGAGAACGGCGAGAAGGTCAACAAGGGTGAAAAACTGCTGCAGTTGCGCAGCCCTGCATTGGACTTGCAGCGTCGAACTGTCGAAGGTTCCCTGGCAACCGCAGAGACACGTCTCGTTTCGTTGACGGCAATGAGGTCCCGCGGTAACGCGGTTTCGAATCGCGAACGTGAAGCGGAAGTTGCGGCTGAAGAACGTGTTTTGCGTAAAGAAATCGAGGGACTCAATGCGCAGCTGGTTCTGCTGAAAAGGCAGCAGGACAATTTGACAATTCGGAGTCCGATGGAAGGCTTGGTTGATCGATGGGATCTGACGCAGTCACTACAGTCCAGGCCTGTGACTCATGGCCAGTATCTACTTGATGTTATTTCTGAGGGCGACGGCTGGACCATCGAGTTGGATCTTCCGGAGCAGCACGTCAATTACGTGTTACAGCAGCAGCAGGTACAGCCCTGCCATTGTTCCTTTCGTCTTCGCTCAGATCCGACGCGGACCTATGAGGGAGAAATTGCAGAGATCGCGGGGGTCGCAAATATTACGACCTCGGGTAAGTCAGTCGTTCCTGCTACTTTTCTTCTGAAGGCCGAGCAGATGGGTGACCTCAGGAATGGTGCAACAGTGGTCGCGCAGGTCGAGTGTGGCAAGTACCCTTTGGGCTTTGTGGTATTTCGAGGATTGATTCAGTGGTATCGAAGTAATCCGTGGTTTTGATTTCGTAACGACTTATTTGTGAAAAATATCATGTCCAAATTCGTTTGCATTCTTCAAGCCATAATGTTAAGCGTACCCTCGTTGGCACTCAGTTTGAGCGGAGCTGAGCCAGTCGTTGTGAACGAGATGCAGGTAGTTCTGATTGACTCCGTTGATGTTCCTGCATCGCAGGATGGTGCGATTGCGGCCCTGCCTGTTGAGGAGGGTGAATCAGTCAGCGCCGGGGATGAGTTGGCGCGGTTGGATGATCGGAAAACGAAAATTGAGCAGGTGCTAGCACAGACACGTTTGGAAATAGCCAATGAGAATGCTAAAAGTGGATTGGCGGCAGAACTGGCGGAAAAGAAGCTGGCGCAGGAAATGCAACTTGCAAAAGAGCATGAGTTCAAAAAGCAAATCGCCGACCGAAAGGCAGCAAATGATGTCAGCATTCAGGCTTCAAAGAAGGCAGAGTTGGTCGCTGAAAATGAACTCAAACGTGCGATGGAAGCAAGACGGCAATTTGTCGATAGTGTTTCGCAATCTGAAATTGACAACCTGCGTTTGAGCTATGAACGCACTATGCTCGAAACCAAACAGGCCGAGTTTGAGCGAGTCATTGACGGTCTGCAGGCGGAGGCGGAGGCGGAAGCTGCCAACAGCCATCAACTGGGCGTGGATCGATATACACTCGAATTGGCGCAGGCAAAAGTAGAACAGCGGGTTCAGGAGTTGCAGGCACAGTTGCAAATGCAACAGTTGAAACTTGCCGAGTTGGCATCGTCCATGCAAGTCATCCAGTCACCCATTGATGGTGTGGTTGTCGAAAAATATCGAAATCGGGGTGACTGGGTCAAAGCCGGTGAACCGGTGATTCGTGTGATCCGCTTGGACCGACTGCGAGCGGAAGGTTTTATCACGGCGGACCAGTTGGACAGTTTGGCGGTTGGTCAGCAAGTGCAGCTAACGATTGAACGTAGTGTGAAAAGCAGCGTGCAGCGTCCGGGCGTTGTGAAGTTTATCAGCCGCGAGTTGGAACCCGTGAGTGGCGAAATTCGCTTCTGGGTTGAATTTGATAATGCCAGGCTCGATGTATTGCCCGGCATGCGTTTAAGTTTGAGCGTGATTGAGTGAATGCCACGACTACCGAATTGATGGTACGCCCCGATCTGATCCAGAAGATGGTTTGGATGGGGAGTGAACGTATCTGGGTGGTGAAAGATCCTCTATCACGTGCCTTTTCCTATTTCAGCGAGCAGGAACGAGAGATACTTGTTTTGGCCGATGGCAGTCGATCAATCGCTGAAATTGCTTCCGAATGCAACTTGCGGTTTGCCCCACAGTATGTCTCCGTGGAAGTGATCGTACGTTTTTTTGCTGATGCACGGGGCAAGGGTTTGTTGCTGGTTGATCGATGCGGTTCGACAGAGGAGGTCCCCGAATCTGATGCGCGCCGAGCCTGGTGGAAGAATCCTCTGGCTATTCGTGTGCCGGGTTTGAATCCCGATCAGATATTGGATTCAATATCGCATCATTTCGCCCCTCTTCTTTCTCCGTTCGCGCTCCTGTTGGCAGGCGTACTGATGTTGGTCGCCGCGTGTGGTCTGGTGGTGAATTTTGGTGAACTGACTGAGCATCTGGCTGTAGCTACCAGGCGGATGCAGTCGGGTTCAGGATTGATCATGCTGTTTTGCGTATTGTCGATCACCAAGATCATGCACGAGTTCGCACATGCGATTGCATGCAAGCATTTTGGTGGCGAGTGCCGTGAGATCGGCCTGATGTTTCTTGTTGGGGTGCCGTGCCTGTATTGCGATGTATCAGATGCGTGGATGTTGCCGCGTCGATGGCAGCGAATTTTTATCTCAGCTGCCGGTGTTCTGGCTGAATTGACTTTGGCTTCCGTCGCCGCCTTGATCTGGTTTTTCACTGTCGATGGCCCTGTCAGGGATATCTGCGCCACTGTTGTGGTTGTTTGCTCGGTGACAACGGTGCTGTTCAACGGAAATCCTCTGTTGCGGTATGACGGTTACTACATGCTTTCTGACGCCGTCGGAATTCCCAATCTGTCGGCGGAAGCAACAGGTGTTTTGCGTGAATGGGTGAGGCGATTTCTTTGGGCGACACCGATCGCCAAGACATTTGACTTCACGGCACGTAACTTTCTTGTGGCAGCCTATGGACTTCTGAGTGGTTTGTATCGCATCGTAATTTTTGCTTTGATTATGCTGATGGTTTATCGTTTTTCAGAAGATTACGAGATGGCTGACACTGTCGGTGTTCTGGCATTAGCAGCATTCGCTTGGCTATTTTTTAAAATGATTCGATCTGTTCTGACTCCACCTGCAAATCGGGGAAGGCGAGAGAGTTTCCAGATGCGACGCCCTATCTTTCTTGTTACCGCAATAGTTACAAGCGTGGCTGTTATCGGTCTGGTTCCGATGCCACGTACCACCACCGCTTTCATGACGATTCAACCGGGGGATGCTGAGTCTGTTTTTGTGACCAACGGGGGACGCTTGGCAGGAACGGTGGTCAGTGGGATGGATGTGAAGGCTGGTCAAGTGGTTGCCACATTGGTGAATGAGTCTGTTGAACTTGAGTTATTGAAGGCTCGTGGCCACGCCGAACAACTGGAAGTGCAACTTGATGGCTTGAAGAAACGCCGGTTGACCAGTCGTGAGGCTGGCTTGCAGATTCCAGTGGTTGAACGGTCTTTGGCTGAGGCAAACAAAGAACGGCGGTTGCGTGAAGATCTGGCTGGACAACTGGTTTTAAGTGCACCGCATGATGGACGTGTGTTCGCCGTTGGTAAACGGGTTGAGTCCAACGCAGGTGCACGTGAGCCAGAGTATTGGTTGGGCACACCACTGGATTCTGGCAATGTAGGTGCATGGCTGGAAGAAGGAACGAAAGTGTGCGTGATTGGAAATCCCAAAACGCGTGAAGCAGTCCTGTTTGTATCTCAGCAGGAGATTGAGTTGATAAGAAAGGGGCAGCGAGTTCATCTGCTGTTGGATGATCACGCTTATGGCGAGGTGCGTGGAAGGGTCACAGAATTGGCTGCCTCGCCCAGTCGGGGAATACCAGAGGAGTTGCAACGTAGTGGTCGGATTGACATCCCGGACCTTGAGTTGGAGTACACTCCGTTTTACGAAGTTCGAGTTGTACTGGAGCCAACGGCATCACCGCTGCCGGTTCGTTTGACGGGACGAGCAAGAGTTGATGTGCAGAATGCTTCATTTTTTCACCGTATTGCACGCTTTCTTCGCGATGCCTTCGCATAGGCACGCAGGTCAGTGATGACTTGCACGTCTCGGCCACAGTAATAACACGTGTTTTCTCAGATGTGAGCGCATCTGAGAAAATGAATTTTGGGCGTGTATCCTGCTATTGAATACATGGTGACAGAGTCTTCTAGCACCTTATTAACGCAGCCATACTGTTGTGGTGAGGATTGACAACCGCATCGGGTTGCCGAAACCCCGCCAATCTGTAGTCTTTAACACTGCAGCCGTTTGATAGGCAAGCGGCAGTCTTTGCACCGATTTTCAAGAATGGTGTTCGTGTGATCGTCGTGATTCTTCACTGTCATTACGAGCGTGGTGGAGTCACGCAGGTGGTTGAGAATCATCTACGTGCTCTTCTTGAGATCGGGCACTTCGAAAAAATCATACTGGCTTCAGGTGGTCGCCATGGTGGGCTCTCTTCCGAGACCCTTCAGTCGGTTGAGTTGATCAACCTCGCTGGGTTTGATTATGACCCGGAAAAATTGGTAGCAGGAGGGTCGGAACTGCGTTGTCAGCAAATGTTGCGTGAGTTGAAACGCAAGTTCGCTGTACACGGTGTGAGCAATGATCAGGCTTTATTGCATTGGCACAACCATAGTCTTGGCAAGAATACGGCTGTTCCCCGAGTCATAGAGGCACTGGCGAGTGAGGGATGGCGAATGCTTTTGCAGGTGCACGATTTTGCCGAGGACAATCGTCCCGAGAACTATGGGCGGTTGGTCTCTGCAATGGGAGCAGTGAGCAAGCAACAGGTTGATCAGTATTTGTATCCCCAGCGGGCGGGTCTCCACTATGCAACCCTGACGAGAGCCGATGCGGCAGTTCTCGGAAAAATCGGTATCAATCGCAACTGTCTCCATTGTCTTCCGAACAGCGTCACTGTGCCGGACGGAGAGCAACTGTCCAAGGCAGAGGCGAGAGAGAAGGTTCTTAAAGTTCTGCAACTTCCTGATGAGGCGCGTTGGTCGCTTTATCCCGTCCGTGGGATACGCAGGAAAAATATTGGTGAACTATTGTTGTTGTCGCGGTGGGGTGATGAAAATCGGTATATAGGTTTGACATTGAAGCCGACAACCCCCGTTGAACGTCGTTCCTACGACCGATGGAAGCATGTCGCTGATGAGGTTTCGAATCGCACGATATTTGACGCAGGCGAGAGTTCGAAGCTTACCTTTCTGCAAAATATTTCAGCCGCGGACTATGTGGTCTCGACCAGTGTTGCAGAAGGGTTTGGGATGGCATTTCTTGAGCCGTGGTTACATGGACGAGGTGTGATCGCTCGACGCTTGAATACTGTCGCAGATGATTTTGAAAATGCTGGCGTTGACTTGGGGAGCTTTTACCAGTCGATTCCCATCCCAGGAAACAAGTCATGGATTAGCGAATGTCAGCAGGAGATTCTGGATGCTCAAAGACAAGCATGGAAGCACTTGCCAGCAGCGTTCCAGCCTACAATTCACATGCCTGTGAACGCGGCAGTTGAAACGCTTGATTTTGCC
>JAPOKD010000126.1 GCA_029977825.1 Planctomycetota bacterium
AAACCCGCAAAAGTATCAAGTGACACAAGCCCGATGTAAGCAAGCAGGATCCCAAACAAACCCATTGCAATGGAGATCAGGCATAGAATCAGGTGCCCTGTTGAAAAACGCGCGGCTCGAAAAGCCTCCGGAAATACGCGAGGCGTCTGCCCCTGCATGAGCAACACAACTTCTTCGAACTCCACAGCATTCTCCCGTGCTACTTTTCTGGTAGATTCCGAATCTGTCGAAGTCTTCGTTGATTCAACCGAATTCAATCGAATGGTCCGCTCCAGGAGTCAAGTACTGGCAGCACTCACCATTAGCCAGCCCGCAAACAAATGTATCGTACGCAAAATATACAACTGCATTGTCAGAAACACCTTCGCTTCTGCTCTCTCAAACGAGTTTCCCCTCACTTCAACTGCGATCCAACCAGTTTCTTCGCATGCCACAATGAAAACCGGCCGGCCTGTATCATTGGGCCATCAAAACTTAAGAATCCAAAGCACTAACTGCAAATTCACCCACTCAAACTGCAAGACGTAGCCAGTTTCCAGTGGTGATCCAAGGTCACTCAGCAAAACGTCCACGACTCTCACACCTCTGTGAACGTGACAAAATGCAGCAATCCAATCACCCCACCGACATCATTGCTATTTCGGATCATGGCATTTAGCTGGAACCATCGCAGGGCTGGGACCGGAATGCAGACTCGGTAAAGATTTTACACGGGCTAGCGTTTCCTCTCCTACGCCATGTCCCGCCACGCACACCCCAAACAAAGCAATTCCAACCGTGGCTCGTGGGTTCAACCTGCGACACCTCACATCATTCGTCCGCGTCTGCTGGCATCGGCTGTGGCGACGAGGTCGGACCGTGAATCTGCAGCAGATCATGCCCTGTTTTCTGTGGAACAAACATTGCGCGATCAAGCGACAACTGCCGAGGCTCCGTTTGCGTCAGCGAATGATGCCGATGGTACACGATAAACAACTCCTGACCATCCGGCGATTCAGTAAAGCAATGGTGCGCTGTGCCATGCGCGTAGGATGTCGACTTCATCACGGGATTGCGCTCATACTTTTCCCATGGTCCCAAGGGACTGTCTGAGGTCGCATAACCCACAGCATACTCCGGACTTTCAAAATGACTTCCCGAATAGGTCAGATAATAAACACCTTTGTGCTTCAACATCTCCGGCCCCTCCACGATGTTCCCTCGATGTCGTTCCCACGGCTGGTCAGGCAAGATCATCCTTTTCAATGAAGCGGTATCCACGGTCGTCATATCATCGTTCAAGCGACCACCCCAGATTTCATTACCGCGATTGAAGTCGACGTAATAAAGGTAATATTGGCCGTCACTATCCTTGAACACATGAGCATCGATCCGGAGACTTTCCGGCTTCATGGGTTGCTGATCCTGCTGACGAAATGGCCCCACGGGTGAATCGGCGATTGCAACACAAAGCCGTGTGTCAGCCGCGTAATAGAGATAAAACTTCCCGTCTCGCTCGACGATATCTGGGGCCCAGAAACGGGAACTCCCCCAGCTATCCTGTGCCTTCAGCACATACCCCCGATCTTCCCAATGCACTAAATCTTTTGACATATGCATACGAATCCCATGAACCATGTCCGGGAAATCGGGTGAGTGCGTGCAATAGGCATAATACAAGCCGCCATGCCGCAAAACAACGGGATCGGCGCAGCCTGCCTGAACTGGATTGACATACGATACCGACCGTTTGGAATTCGGGCTGGTTGTATCCACTGCACTGGAATTTACCAGTTCGCGAATTGTGAGGTTCCTGAATTCGGCTGCTGTTCCCAACACACGGAATCCTATCCCGCCTACCCCATACATCTGATCTACTCCGTCAAACACAGGAAGCGATGCCTGGACGACAGGCATGCCTATCTGCATTTCATTGACAAAGCACTTTACGTTGTCACCCACAACGCGAATTCGAAGACGATACCACTTCGATCCCTGAATCGTTCGATTGCCATCTGCCAGCGCCTGCCACCCGGGCTTGCTGACTCCCCACATCACACGATGAGCGTCTGCATGCAAACCAACATAGTAACCGCGATAGGCATCAATCCCAACTTTCGAATCAGCGACCCGAAATACAACTCCCGCCTGTGCATTATTTTCAGGCCTGATCTCAACGCGAAGCTCAAAGTCATCGACCTGCACGCCCTTCAACATCGCACGGGGACCACGCTGCCCGCTGAGTCGCATGGCACCCGACGAACTACCAATCTGACCCCCAAACATTTGCCATCGAGATTGATCTACCTCAGCTAATGCATCCGCATAAATCGTCCTTCCAGATTCCTGCCCAAATCCTGGCAGTCGATTCATGTCGGCGACAACCAGTAGCACAGCGAGTACAGAACAACAGATTCGAAGCGAGATAACAGGCAGTCGATTCATGGACAATCCCAAAAGAACATTTACAACCGCCCCGCGGTCACATCACCGATATTGTGTTTTATCAGTTGGCAGAAACACTTTTCAATTCACGCCGTGCTTGCTCAACCTTGCCCAGTGAAAGCCATTCAGCAACCTTGTCCAGGTTCTGCTGCGATGTTTCCTTTTCAACTAGACGCCTGCGTTTCAACAACTCGACAGGCAGTCGCAGATCGACTGCCTGGATCTTGAAGGCACCGCGACTTTCCGACTTGCGGATCTGTTGAATGGTCTCCAAATCACGATAACCAAACTCGCGACTCGGCTCGATGTTCGTTCCCTCTCCCCAGTCATTCCACGTTGCGATTTGAATGATCTTGGCAGGCCCGCCAAAAGCTCTTCGCAATGTTTGCTGAAACACTGCACCCTGTTGATCTTCAATCCGCCCCCAACTTTCGTGGACACCGGCCTGTGCGTAGATATCGACAAATCTTGGAAAAACCACCGCGATCGAATCGGGCCATTCGCTGGCGTTCTGTTCGAAGCGGGCAACACCCGCGATGCCTTCCTGGGGTATTGGCCAATCAAAAGCGCCCACCGCTGAGGTACGTTTCTGGTGCTCACTGAAATAGGCGATCTGCTCAGGCACTTTCCCCAGACACTCGGTCCACTCGGCATCAGTTAAACCACCCTGTCCAAACGACAAGAACACTGGTTTTCCATCCAAATGCACATAACCTTTTCTGTTGAAAACGTTATCTGCCAACCAGGCAATTTCGTTTACAACATGTTCCACCCGCTGGTCTGCCTTGAGCTTACCTGCCTTGATCAGTGCGGGAACGGTACTGTCTTCGTAACAGATTGCGAAACGCATTCCAAGTTTCTGGGCCTGAGCAACCAACTGCTGAGTGCTCTGATGCAGGACAGCATAGTCATAAAGGTCAGAAAGGCCGTACCAGTGGACGATGACCCCATCAATTCCTGCAAGTTTCATCTGTAACAACTGGCACTCAAGCACTGCGGGGTCAGCCGAATCGTACGGACCGATCAAAGGATAGAAGTGCGAGGCAATTTGTCTTTTCGCAGAGTCGGACGATTTCCCTGCATCGGTTACATCAGGATTGAACTTATTCATTGTCCAATGCCAGCCCCATGCCGATGCGAAAGGCTTAGCCTGATACCATGGCATATAATGTGCGAGCAGCAACTTCCTGCCCTGACGCTGAGATTCCGTACCGGTTGACTCCTGTGCCAGACCCATTTCCGCAGTTCCAGCGAAAACCATTGTTGCAACGATCACAACCCTGCAGGACACGACCCACTGGCGACACCTGTTCACAAGAGACCTCCCGATCATGGGCTCGAACTTTCCATACCAAACCAGACAACAGACATGAGTCATCTAATCTTCGCGTTTATGCTTCATCAACCTGACAAATGGTGCAATTTCTTTTGATAACTGAATGACAAGTGCCTGATGTTCCTGGCTGTCGGCAAGATTGTGAACCTCATTGGGGTCTGACGCATGGTCATACAATTCTCGTCCGGCTTTACCCTGCAACCATTCTGTGTAACGCCAACGCTCATTGCGTAGCGAGTAACCCCATGCATTCCTGCTGTGCCAAACCTGCGTCACCGCCGGCTTGTTCCAGTTTGCGAAATCGGGATCTCGCAACAACGGTTTCAACGACTTACCTTCGAGCGTCTCCGGGGCTTTCAGACCACAAAGATCTGCAAGTGTCGGATAGAGGTCTAAAAGCTCAACCGGCTTTTGTGTCTGAGTACCGCGTTCCATACCGGGGGCTGAAATAATCAACGGCATTCTCGCTGAACGTTCGAACGCTTTCCGCTTGTACCAAAGCCCTTTTTCCCCCAAGAAGTAACCGTGATCTGACCAGAATACAACAATCGTGTTTTCAACCAGATTATTTTCTTCAAGAGCATCCAGCAGTCGACCAATCTGTGCGTCGACAAACGAATTGCAGGCGTAATAAGCCTGTTTGCATTTGCGTGCCTGCTCCTCTGTGACTCCATCAAAATAATAGGGCCAACGCTTCATGTCCCGCTGCACAGCCATGGGTGGCACATCGGCGAGATCCTCGCGGGCTTGCTCCAGATTGGGGACAGTGATTTTTTCCAGTGGATATAGATCAAAATACTTTTTGGGTGCAACGTACGGACAATGTGGATTGAAGAAACCTGCAGCCAGAAAAAATGGCTCGTTCTTTTTCTCCTTCATAAGTTTGATAATACGGCTCGCCACCATACCATCGGTGTGCTCTTCGTCTTTGCTGACCGGATCCCACCAGGCCATCGAGATTCCGAGTCCGCCTTTCTGAGGCCCATAGCGAACAATGGAATCTTCCTGAGTCTTATCAATTCCGGCAGGGTTGTATCGTTGATCCCAAGTTGCTGGGTCGTCATTGGCGTCGGTGCCAATTTGTCCAGGATTACCGTAGTGGTAGATCTTCCCCGCCCGTGCAGAAAAATACCCATTGTTGCGAAACAGCTGACCCAACGTGACAACGTCCGGGTTCTTCTGACGCAACTCGTGCTTCAACGTGTGCATATCCAATGTGTCGGGACGCAAGCCAGTCATCAAGCTGGCACGACTGGGACCGCAGAGCGGCTGTTGACAATAAGCGTTATCGAAACGCACACCCATTCTGGCTAGCCGATCAAGGTTCGGCGTTTTGACCATTGGGTCGCCATACACGCCCAAATCACAGTTCATGTCATCAGCAGCAATGAACAGCACGTTGGGCCTGGCCGTCTCAGCGTTAACCCAGCACGACGTCCTGGGAGCGAAACTCACAAAAAGAAAAATAGCAAAAAAGCAGTTCAGTGTTTTCATGTTGTCCTGTTTCAGTAAAGTGCGAAAACATCCTCTTAAAAACGCGATGCAAAATCACAACCAGTGCCATTTGCTTCTACGACCATTTTATTCACCACAAATCGCAAACAGTTTCCCATCTGTACGTATCAACAGCGTTTTCCCTGCAACTGCCAGCGTGGCACGACTTCCCTGTCCCATGGAATTTCGGGCGATCACGCGAAACGAATCACCCGCGGCCAACACGACGACCTCACCTGCTGTATCAATTGAAAAAATACGATCGCCTATCGCAATGGGCGATGAAAAGTACGTGCCGCCAACTCGCTTCTGCCAAACAACTTGACCCGTGAACAAGTCGCAACACGTGCAGATTCCACCATCGTTCCACAGGTACATGCGGTCATTGAGAATCAACGGAGTAGGAACATGGGGTGCCTGACGGATGACACGATAAACTTCACTCGCTTGGCTAGCGTCACTCTCCGCAACCTGAATCGCTACCACTTGCCGATCCCCCGCAATGGCACCACTGCCGGCGATCACCAAATCACCACTGACCACCGGTGATGCCAGCGCTCGTTGCGACTCACGACCGAAAGGGTCAACCTTCCAGTTCTGCTGGCCGGTCTCCAAATCAACACCAATCACACCCTCGTAGCAATGGACAAAAACAAGTTCAGCCTTTCCACTCGCATCGCGCACGCAGGGAGTCGAATAACAGGCGCGTTTTCCCTCTCTAGGAATCTTCCAGTGCTGCTTGCCGTTCTCCCGATCAACGGCAATCAAATAGCTCTCTGATTTGTGATCGTGGGCTACCACCACATAGTCGCCCGCGACGATGGGACTGGTCGCCCCACCCTGCCCATGCAGATACGGGCCCAGTTCCGTTCGCCATCTCTCCCCACCCTCGTGATCGTAGGCAACGAGAGAGGTCGCGGTTTTTGAGTGCCACAGTTGATAAACGCGATCAGCGTCGACCGCTGGGGTTGCCGAAGCAAAACTGTTGTTCTTGTGCTTCTTATACGATTTGAAACCTGTGTCTGCACGCCATCGTTCCTTGCCAGTGGCCAAGTCAATGCATAACAAAGACCTGACTTCATTCTTCTCATCCGCTGCTGTGACAAACACCCGATCACCCCAACAAACAGGCGAAGAATTACCAACACCCGGCAAATCAGCAACCCAAGCGTAGTCGGCTTCTGACCATTCAGAAGGAACGCCATTCTCACTCGTCACACCACATCCATTGGGGCCACGAAATCGCGACCACTGCTCCTGATCACCAGCCTCAACACATGAAGCGAATGTCGCCAGGACAACCAACGGAACAAACCGGGAAAAAGAAATGCAGAGATGTCGGAAACGGGAAACTGACCAAAGAACTGAATACTTCACTTAATTTCACCGGCAACGAACCCAAAAGTGCTAGAACACTCATTAGTCTACACTAGACCGCGTTCGAATTGACGGGGTCAAGAACAGCCACCGCCAGCAAACGGCTTTGCATTTGACAAAGGACGCACACCCCACCCCGCCAACGATGAGAACCATTGGCATGCATAGCCAAATGGTGGAATGATGGCTACGCGGTCAACCGTTCGACTGTTTCACCATCATGGCTCTTCAAAGCAACTCGCTGCAAATCATTGCAAAACCATTCATACCTCAACGCAAAAGACCGCGATTTTGATTAGACAAGATGCCAGTATCAAAAAGACAATTGTAGGCGTGGGCGAGATACTCTGGGACATATTCCCTGATGCAACAAAATTTGGAGGGGCCCCCGCGAACTTTGCCTGCTCGACTGCGAGCCTGAAAACAATTCCGTCACAGGTTTACCTGCTCAGTGCTGTCGGCAATGACTCCCTTGGACAAAAGGCAATCCAATCACTGAAGAATCGCGGTGTCTGTAGCAATGCAATCCAGCAGAACAACAAAGCTACTGGCCAAGTCAACGTGACGGTCGATCAACACGGCATAGCAAGTTACGAATTCGCAAGCGACACGGCCTGGGACAATCTGCAGTGGTCGGATGATTTGCCCGAATTGGCAGCCAATGCAGATGCAGTTTGCTGGGGCACACTTGGGCAACGATCTCAAGCCTCACAGAATGTCATCCAAAAGTTTGTTTCGTCTACGAAGCCAGACTGCTTGCGCGTGCTGGACATCAATCTGCGAACACCTTTCTGGACCGAATCACTTCTGCAGAACTCACTTCCGATGGCAAACGTACTGAAGTGCAACGAAGATGAGTTACCTGTTCTACGAAAAATACTTGACATCCAAGGTGACGACCACGCCGTCATGCTGCAACTACAAGAACGATTCAGCTTGGAAATGGTCGTCCTTACACGGGGGGCACACGATTCAATCCTTGTGCAAAAAACGGAGGCAACTCAAACAACAGAAACGAGCCAACTTCCGTCCATCTCAACGCAGGTTGTCGATACGGTCGGTGCGGGAGACTGCTTCACTGCAGCAATCGTACTCGGAATGCTCAACAAGATGAAACTGCACGACCTGCACCGCTGGGCGTGTCAAGTATCTGCATACGTGTGCTCCCAAGCAGGAGCTACTCCCAGAATGCCTGACAATCTACAACAACCGTGATGCGACTGGCGTTTCCATGGACCGACCCGGCTTCCGCAGTCTGATGGTCAGTCCAGTACCCGTGGTCGCACACAGATCACCTTGTGCAAGAATTCGCGTCAGGGCAATCGCGTTGATCTCCCTACGCTCAATGTCACTGCACTGGCTTCAAGTCCAGTCAGACCAGAAAGCCCCTGAGTACTGGCCCCCATGTTTTACCTCGAGGCATATCCCCAAACTGGTGCGTCAGAAAGAGCTCACTCACACAGTCTCGCGCTGGTTAAACTCTTGCTGCCTTAAATGAACGCTGATACGATAGTTTAACACTCTGGCACACTCGACACGCGCGGTATTCATACCAATCATCAACGCGGAACGCCCTCCTGAGTAGATGCCGATGCGTGATGCAGTCAGTAAGTCCGTCGTCCGATAGTCCGCCGTCCGATCCCGATCTAACGTTCCTGAACACACCGATTGGGAGGTAATAAGGATGCCAAAATTAAAACCCACTCCATGGATCGCTAACCTGTGCCTTGTCATTTTGTTTTCCGGATCTGCTGCAAACGCTGCCGATCTCAGTTCATCGGTGGTCTGCTGGGACTTCGGGACTGAGGACGCTGCTACGCTGAAAGCCTCAGGGAAGGTGCAACGTGATCAGGCTGGACCACGGCCACCCGAATTCCCCAGCATGGCTGCGAATAACACGTCGGTACGTGTTGACACGAAAGCCTATCTTTCGATTTCCGACACGGGTTCCAACAGCGACTTTGATTTCAAAAATGGTGATTCGATCACCATTGAAGCATGGGTGAACCCGTCTGCCCTTCGCGATGGACAGGTCAGTTATGTCGTTGGCAAGGGCCGAACGGGATTACCGACGTTCGCCCGTGACAATCAAAACTGGTCATTACGGATCGTTGGCGCTCAGAATGAAGCGAAACTCAGCTTCCTGTTTGCAACGGCTTTGACAGAAAGTGAAGCACACTGGCACCGCTGGGATTCACAACTTGGGTTTCCTGTCGGGACTGGGTGGCATCACATTGCCATTGCGTATCATTTTGGCGACCCGAAATCCATACAAGGGTGGATCAATGGAGAATCGACGCAGGGGAAATGGAGTTACGGTGGGGAGACGAAAGAGCCGCCGATCGTTGACAACGATGAGGTTCGTATCGGTAACGGTTTCAATGGACTGCTCGACAAGATTGCGATCCACCGTACCATGCTCAACGACAAGGTCGTGGCATCACGCTTTCATCGCGTCGGTAAACCACGAGTTGTAAAAGCTCAAGCGGAGTCCATGCCCGAACTGGTAGATATTCCCGAGGGTCGCGTATTGGTGCAGTTATGCGATGGACTGCCGGCACACGATCGCTGGCTTAACGAAGGTGAGCAAGTGCCGAACGAATCGACCCGCTGGATCGGCGATTCCTTCCTGCTTCCACGCATACCCTTGAATTACGACACATGGGGCATCCGCTCTGCCTGGAATGCGCCGATGTTGTTACGCCTGGCGGGTGACGTGCAGTTACCCGCTGGTACACATCGGCTCATGATGCGAGGCCGCGCGTTGGGCCGACTGTGGGTCAACGGTAAGGTCGTGGCAAGAACAAAAGCGATCACTCAGCGCTCGCCCGATGGTGAAGAACGCATCACACCTATCGCCCAACCACCGCTGCCCGGCGTGAGAGTCCACGGTTATCACCAGCAGGAAGCATTCGGCAACGTGACGATTGAACAGGGCTTCACCGGTAAATTACGTGTGGTGCTGGAGCTCATTGTAGGCGGTAAGGGCCATCGCACCGAAAGTGGCGAAGTTTGTGTGGCAATCCTCTCGGCGAACGGAAAATCTTACGAACTGCTTGGACCGGGCTTCACTCGAATCCCTCTTACCGATGCGGCTGTCGAGCCGGTATTGTCAACAATTGAAAAATCTGTTTCAAAATTCGATGACCAGCGACGACGTCAATCCGCTGCTTCTCAAAATGAATTCTGGCAGCGACGGCATGAGCTCGCACGCGCATGGGCGATCAAAAATCCAGTGCCGCAGCCCCCTAAGGGACTGCACCCGGTCGACGCTTTCGTGACTTCAAAGATTGACCGTGCGATCGCTGCAACATCAGACACAGATGCCATTCAAGCCGAACAATTCCACAGTCAGGTTTTGCCTATCCTGCGAGAGAACTGTTTCCGCTGTCACGGAAAAAAAGACAAAGGCAGCTTGAAACTCGATTCGCGTGATGCAGCACTCAACGCGGGTGACTCCGAAGCCGCAGCAGTGGTTCCTGGCGATCCGGAAGCGAGTGAGCTGATTCGACGCATTCGAGATAGAGACATGCCGCCAACTGACGAGGGGCTGCCCCAACAGCAGATTGAAATTCTGGAGCAATGGGTTGCAACTGGCGCACCATGGCCCGCAAGGCCACTGGCCAAATCTGAAGTAGCCCTGTCACCGGTCGTTGGTGATGCCTCGTTCCTGCGCCGTGTTTTTCTGGATACGGTCGGCGTGCCGCCCACGACTGACGAGGCACAGGCGTTTCTCGACAACGTCGAACCGGATAAACGAATTCGGTTGATCGACAAGCTACTGCAGGATGAAAGGTTTGCTGATGGGTGGATGGGCTTCTGGCTTGATCTGCTCGCCGAAAACCCAACCCTGCTAAACCAGTCAATGGGCAGCACTGGGCCGTTCCGCTGGTTTTTGCATGACTCCCTGCGCGACAACAAACCGCTGGACCGCATGGTC
>JAPOKD010000409.1 GCA_029977825.1 Planctomycetota bacterium
GGATCCGGAGTTGCGAGAACTTCTGGACAAGATGAAGAAGGCTGCAGATGACGCCGACGTGCCGAGTAATGTTCCTGAGATCAACTTTGCAAGTGAGTTCGATGCAGTCGTGGACAAGTGCCTTGAAACAGACAAAAAGGCGACGAGCCCGGGAAACACTTCGTCTGAATAAGACATGAAGGGGGCAAAGACTCATCGCCGGCCGATGAAAACAACGATTCCATCAAGTCGTCTTGAGTGGGTCTTTGTGTATTTGGGTTTTGACGGGTGCTGTTGGATTATTTTATCCGTGAATGGTCGAATTTCGGTGGGTAGTGCAGTGTTAGCACTCAACACTTTCCGTCACACAATCATGCTGGAAAATGTTCTGGCCGTGTGGTCTTAGAGACACGATTCAAGTGCGTTACCGGGGTGCATGAGTGTTTGGATGTGTTGCCCAAAGTACCCAGCTTTTTAGGTCACTAATCAGATCTCGCTCAAAGCGCGTTGCTGTTAGCTTGGCGTGTTGCGTTTCCGGTACAGTAGTGGGGTCTAAACAAAAGCCCCGCCTGAACCCGAGGATTATTGTGAGCATGGAATCGATTACCGCATGGCTAAATCAGGCCTCAACGCAGGAAGCACTTCGAGTGATGTTGCCTAGTGTTCCCATAGCGTTGGCAATTCTTGTTCACGGTGTGCTGACGCGCACTCGGCGGCCCGGAAGCAAGATTGTTGCCCCAACAAAAAGATCGGAAGCAAGGATCCGTTAACGGATTTAATTTAGCGACGCACATACACGCTGGAATAAAGTTGGGTAATTCGCGTACGGGCTGGGGTTGCGGTAGATTATTGGATGAATAATCGGCGTTTGTTAAGAACACACGTGCCGCTGTTTCATTATGCCGCTGTTGGTATATTTCGTCCCGCAATGCTAACTCTGCCTGTCTTGCGTCAAGTCTGGCAACGTGGTTACTTCAAATCATTCCCAACCTGATCAATGATAATGTCTTGGCTCTATTCCACTCCACTTCGGAAATCCACCGTCCTGTTTCCGA
Source organism: Planctomycetota bacterium (assembly GCA_029977825.1). Taxonomy (GTDB): domain Bacteria; phylum Planctomycetota; class Planctomycetia; order Pirellulales; family Pirellulaceae; genus Rubripirellula. The sequence goes on from JAPOKD010000409.1 coordinate 1,035, forward strand.
TATTCTTGCTTTTAGCCGGTTGTGGTTCGGCGGACAAAAATCCGAAAGTGCTTGAGGGTGTCACCAACTCAATCGGAATGTCGTTTCTGGTTGTGCCTCCGGGAAAATTCCGTATGGGATCGAACCGTGGTGGGGAGAACGAACGTCCAGTCCATGAAGTTACCATCAGTCGTGCCTACGGGCTTGGGGTCACCGAAGTGACCGAGCAGCAGTACACAACTGTGATGGGAAAGACTCCAGGCCTTGAGAAACCTGCGAATGCAATTAACTCGTTGTCTTGGAGTCAAGCTAACGAGTTCTGTCAGAGATTATCAGAGCTGCCGGAAGAAAAAGCTGCTGGACGCGTTTACCGCTTGCCAACCGAAGCGGAGTGGGAATATGCATGCAGAGCAGGGACTGATACGGCGTATAGCTTTGGTGATGACCCGACGCTGGTGACACAACATGCGTGGTATTCCCGCAATGGCGGACAGGATACGCATCCACCAGGTCAGAAGATACCAAATCCATGGGGTTTTTCGGATATGTACGGCAATGCGTGGGAGTGGTGTCAGAACTGGTCGTATGAATATCCGGAAGGCTCTGCGACTGACCCCGCAGGACCCACAACAGGTAAGACACGTGTCCTGCGCGGCGGCGGATTTTTTCATCGCGAACCTGACTGCCGTTCGGCGTCGCGTTTTACAGAGGACCCCAACTCTCCCACCAAGTTCACGGGTGGTTTCCGCGTCGCGTTCACTGCACCTTGCGCGTCATGCCTGAACGCGGCGTTTCCAACCGCCGCGTCGCATTGAAGCGACAGTTTACCCATGGCCAGACACCGGTAGGCAAGACACCGGTCCTGGGGTGTATTGTTGCTCTGCTAGTGGTGTGAACTCCTATTGGGCCCGGGCTTGTTATTGGATTCCGGCAGGATGTCCGCGTTCGGTCAACGCGCAACCGCATTGTACAGTTGATCGCAGTGAGTCACTCGAGAAGATTCCCGCCGTGACTTAGAACCAGCGCGCCGCGGATGCGGCGACGTTGGTGTTGCCATGCTTGGGTTTTCAGTCAGCGGTCGTGCGGAAGTGTTCCTGTTTTTTCTCCTGCAATTCGGTAACGATCTGGCTTGCCATCAGAAGAGCCTCACTCAGGTCCTTGTAGGTAACGCCGTACTTGGCCGACAACGGGACAGTTGCTTGTAAAATCTGCCATGCCAACTTGTTAGGATCCATATTTGAACTCCCTGTAGAAAAGTATTTGGACCGACTGTTTGTTCCATTCGTCAGTGATGACGCGTGCAACCTGCACTAACTCCGCAGGCAAAATGCGGCTGCCGCAAGCGATTTGCCTGGTAGCATGATGGTGTTCATGTTGCGGGGTCGAGGAACTGTATCGCCGAACCGAGGAAAAGGGTTGCGTGACTTCACCTCCAGTTGAAATTCGAGTCGGATCTATATGCTCGAGTTTCTAAGTGGCAATCACACCCATCAAGCTTGGTAAGTAGTCGTCGCAAAGTCAAGAAAACCAGTTGGGAGGGGGTCGCTCGCCAAAACCGGAGTTGTCAAACGAGTTTCTGGGAAACCAGGGAAAAAACGAGTCCAAATCGAATTTTTGAATGTTGTTTTCGGAATTACGCAGTTGGCGGAGTGTCGTTCGCCTGATTGGCAGTCGAAACGCCAGCTTTGGAATAGTTGGAATTTTCGGTGCGTCACTTGGACACTCCCTCGTTCGCTGTCGCGCATGATGTCTAGACGTGGCGAGCAATGATAAGGCTCGCGATTGAGCTTGCGGGTGAACGCGACTAGAATGTGTCTCCCACCAGACTGTTCAACGGCTCCCTCGTGACGTGTCATTTGTCCGTCAGGCACGCTCTAGACAAGCTATCGCGAAGTGTGCTTCCATCGGAATCGGCAGCATGGAATTTGCATGTTGTGATGCTGAGCTCGAGCTGGCATGTATTGAGGACAGGCAAGAATGGAGAAAAGGATTGTTTAGGTCCAGTAAATTTTGTGCCGTGTTGCTGCTCGCAGCTTGCACGTGTCTCGCGGTATTCAATACCGGGGTTCAGGGTGAGGAGCTGGTGTCTTCATTCCAAGAGAATGTGCAGCCGATTTTGACGCGGTACTGCGTGCGGTGTCACGATGCCGATGTCACCAAGGCGGATCTGAGGGTCGACCGGCTCACAGCGAAGTTCGATGCCACGCAAATCGAAACGTGGCATGACGTACTTGACCGTGTAGCGATTGGGGAAATGCCACCGCAGGATGCCGAAGAGCTTCCTACGCTGCAACGCCGGAAGCTTTTGGCATGGATAAGAAAAAAACTCGATGCGATCGAATCAGAAGGCGAACCTCGCGGCCATGCGGTGGTGAGGCGCCTGACGCGATACGAGTACAGCAATACGCTGCGGGATTTGACAGGAATTGCGCTCGACTACTCAGTCGACTTGCCTCCTGATTCAATTTCTCGCAATGGCTTCAAAAACAATGGCGCGGCACTCGGGATTTCAGCTCTGCAAATGGAGTATTACGTTCGTGCCGCCCGTCGCGCGATGGAGAAAGCGATTGTGACGGGACCTGCACCTCCTGTTCATCGACATCGGTTTGAATCGTCATCGGCATCAAATGCCCCCAAGAATAAATCACCCATTGGCAATCGTATGGAACCGGGAGGCCAATTCTTCGGGAAGATGCTCGAATATCCACGCGAGGGCGAATTCGTAATACGGGTCAAAGCGGGTGCTGTCGTTCCTGAAGGGCAGGGTTTCCCGCGGATGCAAATCAAGCTTGGGCTCCGGTCTGATACTGTTTCGCCAACCAGAATGCTCGGCACGGTTGACGTTTCAAACCCTGAGCAATCCTCGCAGATTTATGAATTTCGTGGAAGGATGGAGGAATTCCCATTGCCCGGGAAAAATCCGAAGTTTCCTGGCGTCACCATCGCGGTTTCGAATGCTTATGATGATGGGTTGCCGGCTGAACGCGTCGTCAAATATCCACTCGTCAAGCTGTCGCGTGATGAGACGAAACTGGTGCAGTCCCGTATCAAGGAACGCGTGCTGAGGTTACCGAAGCAACAGAAGGCTGGCACCTACAATGAAAAGTCTAGCCGCGATTTCAACAAGACTGTTCGAGCATTACAGAAGCACATCGAGGAGTTGCGTTTCGTCGATCGTGAGTCTGAAGCAGACATCGATGTGGCCTGCCGCCTTTTCGAAATAGATACCCTGCAAAAGAAACTCGACAGACAGCTAAAACAGTTGTGCAAAGAGAGTGAAATTGATCACGTTGAGTGGCTGCAGCGTTTTGAGTCCGACAACGCTGACCAACTCAATGACAATGCGAGTGTCATCCAGAAGTTCAAGCATCTCACGCCCCTGAATCCGCGTGACAAGGATGCGATCTCAGCCTTGCTTCCGCCCGGGCCCCCTCGGTCAACCTTGGTACTGGAGTGGTTGGAATTTGAGGGGCCGCTTTTTGACAAATGGCCGCCTGAAAACCATCGCAACCTGTTGCCTGAATTGCATGATACCGCTGGGGTTCATACCGGGAAGACGTTGGATTCATCCCCGACGAATGAACAAAGGCGAGCCAGGCAGGCGATTGAACGGTTTATGAAGAGGGCGTTTCGCAGGCCGGTCACCTCCGCGGACGTCACGTACGTGATGGACTATTACGCCGAGGTGCGCCAGCGTTCCGAGTCGTTTGAAGAGGCGATGCGTGAGGCGTTTGTGATGATTCTTATTTCTCCCGAGTTTCTGTACCAGATACAGCCAAGGCATGCTTCAGAGGCTCAGCGACTCACACCGCAGGAGTTCGCGACTCGACTTTCGTACTTCCTTTGGGCAACGATGCCAGATACAGAACTCACCAGCTTGGCCGATTCTGGCAAGTTGTTGGAAACAAAAGTGGTTGAGGACCAGGTTCGCCGACTATTGCGTTCTCCAAAGTCTTCGCAGTTTGTGACGCACTTTACTGATCAGTGGCTGGATGTTTCAGGCATCGATCGTGTCGCGGTCAATCCTGAATACTACCCAGATTTTGACAATGAACTGAAGGCATCGATGCAGGGGGAAACACGTGCGTTCTTTAGTGAGCTGTTGAATCACGATTTGAGCGCGTTAAACCTGATTGACTCGGATTTTGTGATGGTGGATGCTGCGTTGGCTCAGCACTATGGTGTCAAGGGACCGAGGGGCAGCACGTTTGAGCGTGTAAATTTAGCAGGCGATTCGCGTCGGGGCGGGCTGCTAACTCAAGCCAGCGTGTTGTTGTTGAACTCGACAGGCGAGGACTCGCATCCTATTCGTCGCGGGGTTTGGCTTCGTAGCCGGTTGTTAGGTGCCCCGCCAGCGCCACCTCCACCCGACGTTCCCGACTTGGATACGCAGTCGGATGAAGCTGTGCTGTTATCTGTGCGTGAACAGCTGGAACGGCATCGAAACCGCGAGGCGTGCAACGATTGTCATCGTGGCATCGATCCATGGGGCATCCCGTTTGAAAATTTCGACGCGATTGGGAAGTTCAGGAACGACGCAGTTCGCTTGGGGTCGAAAAAGGGGAA